>WRIF01000122.1 GCA_009782865.1 Promicromonosporaceae bacterium | reverse complement strand
GCGGGCCGGCCGAGATGGTCAAGGTGATCGAATCGGTGCGGTGCGCCACCGTGCCAGACGGGATCGACTGGCTGATCACGTGGCCGGCCGGTACGGTCAGCGAGTGCTGGTCCGGGGCAAACTCGACGATCAGGCCCAGGGCTTCCAGCGCGGCCTGGGCGTAGTCCCGGGCCACCCCCACCTGTTGGGTGACGGTCACGGGGGCGGGACCGGCAGAGACGGTGAGGGTCACCGTCGTGTGGTGCGGCACCTGCGCCCCCTCGGCCGGATCGACGCCAATCACCTGCCCGGCGGGCACATCGTCTCGGTGAATGGACTGGGTTCGACCCAGGCCGAGACCTACCTCGGTGAGGGCCGCCTCGGCCTCCGCCAGGTCAAGGCCCACGAGGCGATCAGGCAGCGAGACCATCCGCACCCCGCGGGAAACCACCAGGTTCACCACCGCGTCGCGGCGCACGGCCTCACCGGCGGAGGGGTCTACCGTCAGCACCAAGCCCGCCTCGCGGTTGTCGTCGTAGGCGAAGGTGTATTGGTAGGCCAGGTCTAGCGTGGTGAGTTCTGCGCGCACCTCCGCGAAGGGCTCCCCGAGGATGTGCTCGGGCATCTGCGTCCAGGCGCCGGGTCCATCGGCAAACCACCAGCGGGTTCCGAACAGGCCGGCCGCCGCCAGGGCCAGCAGCGGCAGCACGATCGCCAGCGCCCGCAGCAGCATCTTCTTGCGGGAGGCCGGTGGGGGCGGAGGCGGGGGTATTGTCGCCTCGTCCTCGGCAGGCAGGCGTGCCGTCTGGTGTTGCGCTATGGCCTGGGTGGCCTGTGCGCTCAGGTCGGCGGGCGATCCCAACGGGATGGAGTGCAGCGTGCCGGTCTCGGCCAGGGTGTCCCCGTCGGTATCGACGAGGTCATGCAGCGGGGTCTCGGTGGGGTCGGTTGGAATCTCGTCGGCCTCATCCCGCGCCTCGGTGAAGCTCTCCGGCGGGTCGGCGCGGCGTTCCAGCAGGTCAGGATGCTCGGCGGCAATCGCGCTGCGGGCCTCGCGCAGCATCACCAGGGCCTGGGCGCCCCCTGCCGGGCGTCGGGCCGGGTCGCGGGCGGTGAACGCCAGCACGAGCCGGTCGATCTCCGGGGGCAGCCAGTCCACCACCATCGACGGCGCCGGCACATCCTGGTGTACATGCTGGAAGGCGATCTGGATCGGGGTCGAGCCGTCCTTGGGAAGGGTGCCGGTCAGCATCTCGTAGGCGAGGATGCCGATGGCGTAGACATCGGTGCGCGCATCGCAGGAGCCGGTGGCGATCACCTCCGGGGCCAGATAGGCAACGGTGCCGAGGATGGTGCCCGTCGTCGTCGAGGTCACCTCCGTGACGGCGCGCGCCAGGCCAAAGTCGGCCACCTTCACCTGCCCGCCCGCCTCGGTGAGCAGTGCGTTTTCGGGCTTGATGTCGCGGTGGACCAGCCCCTTGGCATGCGCGGCGGCGAGGGCGGCCAGCATCTGATCCAGCAGGTCGAGGGTGCGGCCCACCGGCAGCGTGCCGTGCTTGCGCAGCTCGCGGCGCAGGTTGGAGCCGGGCACATACTCCATGGTCAGGTACGACGTTTCCCCGTCCACCCCCTGGTCGTAGACGGCCACCACTCCGGAGTGGGTCAGGCGCGCCGCGGCGCGCGCCTCCCGGCGAAACCGGGACACGAAGGCGGCTCCGTCGGTGCCATCCGCCAGGTGGGAGTGCATCACCTTCAGCGCCACATGCCGATCAAGGCGCCGGTCACGGGCCAGGTACACGGTGGCCATGCCTCCGCGCGCCACGCGCGAGCGGATTTCGTACCGCCCGTCAACGAGGCGTCCAATCATCGGATCGCTGCCGGCCACGGCGCTGAGTCTATGGGCCTAGGCCTGGCGACGTACCGATCTTGCCAGCGTTTCGCGCAGCCTGGCGGCGCCGGGGTCGGTCAACTGGCACTGGGCGAGGGCGGCCTCCGCCTCGACGGTCAGCTCGTTGATCAGCCGCTCGTGGCTGGCGTAGGCGCCCGAGTCGCGAATCGCCGCCTGAATGGCGGCGATGTCCGCCCGGCCGAGGTCCGGCCTGCCCAGGCCGTCGCGCAGGGTGCGTTGCTGTTGCGGGGTGCCCAAGGCCAGGGTGCGCGCGGCCAGGACGGTCCGCTTGCCTTCCACGAGGTCGCCGCCGACCGGCTTGCCCGTCTCCGCCTCGTCGCCGAAGACGCCAAGCACGTCGTCGCGCAGTTGGAAGGCGATGCCCAGCGGTAGGCCGACGCGATCGATGGGTTGCGGGTCTTGCCCGGCGAGCAGGGCGCCGATCGCCAGGGGGTAGCGCACGGAGTACGACGCCGCCTTGGCGGTGACAATCTGCCGGGAGCGGGCCTCATCGGCAGCCGGGTCATCTCCCCACGGGGCGTTCGCCGCCTGTACGTCCAGGTATTGGCCGACCATCACCTCCAAGCCCATCTGGTTGTAGGCCTCCTGCACCCGGGTGCGCTGCTCGGCACCCAGCGAGGTGAGGGCAAGGGCGGTGGTGAGCTCCTGCTGGGCGGCGACCAGCGCCAGGTCACCGAGCAGCACGGCGGTCGACACCCCGAAGGCGGCGGGATCGCCCTGCCAGCCGGCGGCGCGGTGGCGGGCCTCGAAGGCGCGATGCGCGCTGGGGTGGCCTCGCCGGGTGTCGGCGGCATCGAAGACGTCATCGTGGAACAGGGCCGCGGCCTGGAAGACCTCTAGCGCGGCAGCCGTGCGAATGGCCGCCACGTGCCAGTCGCCGCTGGCCGGCCCGCCGTGGGCACGGAAGCTCCAGTAGGCGAAGGAGGCGCGCAGCCGCTTTCCGCCCTGCAGCAACTGCTCCACCTGCTCGACGAGGGGGGCGGCGTCTGGGCCGAGCGCGGTGACCTGCGCAGTCAGCCGCGTGCCGAGCGCGGTCAGCGCCGCGGTGACGGCGGCGCTGAAGTCCTCCGATTCCATGCCGCAAGTCTACTTAAATCCCAGGGCGGCCAAACCTCGCCCCGGGTTTTCCACAGGCCCCTGCCGCTGGCACTTCCACCGCGGGAAGAAATGACCCTTGGCAGGGGCGGCAGAGACGGCGAACCTAGAGACATGGATGCCATCACTGCAGGTCGCGCCCCGGCCGCCCACCGGCCGCGGGAGGCCGTTCGCGTCCGTGATGCCCGCGACCTCATCTCCATCGTGCCCCACCTGCTTGGCTATCGGCCGCAGCAGTCGGTGGTGATTGTCTGCCTGCGGTCCGGCGGGCAGGTCGGCCCGGTGGCCCGTCTTGACCTCGGTGACATCGCCGCCCCGGGGTTTGCCGAGCAGGTGGCGGGGCACGTCGCGGGGTGCGCCCTGGCTGGGAGTGCCCTGCCTGGGAGTGCCCTGCCTGGGAGTGCCTTGCCTGGTAGGGCCTGGTCCGGTGGCACCCAATCTGGCAGTGTATGGCCCGGTGGCACCCAATCTGGTGGTGCCCTGTCTGGCAGTGCCCTGCCTGGTGGGGTCCGACCCGGTAGCGCCCTGCCTGGTGCCGCCTGGCCTGATCGTGCCGGGGCCGCCTTGGTGATCGCGTTTCATCAAGGGGAGATGCCTGCCCCCGTCAGGGCCGGCCTGGCAGGGCTGCGGCGCGCCCTGCGGCGAACCCTAGGGGCCGTCGAGGCCTGGGCGGTGGGGGACACCCACTTCCGCTGCCTCGACTGTGCGGACCCCGCCTGTTGCCCTCCCGAGGGATGGGAGGTGTCGCGTCTGACAGGAACCGCCGCCCAGACGGAGATGGTGTTTGCAGGCGCCTGTCCGCTGCCCTCGCGGGAGGCGCTCGCCGCGCTTCCCTGGGTCTCGTCACAGCGGCGCCGCTCTGCCCGTCGCGCCGCGGCGCGAGCGCGAGCCGGCCCGGCCCAGCTAGGTGGGGCGCAGTTGCAGCGCTGGATCGCCGCCGTGGAGCAGGTGACCGCCGGAATCGAACCGAGTTCAGGGCACCTGGGGCGCCTCGGGGTGGCCCTGGAGACGCCGCGGCTGCGCGATGCCGCGCTCCTGTGGCTGCTGCCCGGTTTCGGCGCGACGGCCCGCAGGCTGGTGGCGGCCGGCGGGGGCGGGTTTGAGCGGACAGCGGCGGAGGTCGGGCGGGCGATGGAGTCGATTGTCACCGGCAACCTGCGCCCGGACGATCCCGGGTCGCGGGCGCCGGCCGGGGTGCGGCTGCTGGAGTTCCTCGCCGCTCACCTCGACCCTCCCGCCAGGGTTGCCCCGTTGGCGCTGCTTGCCCTCCTGGCCTGGTGGGGTGGGCAGGGGTCGCTGGCCAGGGTGCGGGTGGAGCAGGCATTGGCCGTCGCGCCCGCAGACTCATTGGCGCGATTGGTGGAGACGATCCTGCTCGCTGGCCTGCCACCTGGCTGGGTCAGGGCCGAGGCGCGGGGTACAATATAGCCAGCAACCGGACGTCAAGAGACTCCGGCAATCATCCCCCTCCCGCCGAAAGGTCGATTTGTGGCGTCCACTTCCAAGCCAAAGAAGACTTCCGTCAAGGTGCCCGCAGCCAAGGTTTCGATTGACGGTCGGGTGCGCGTGCATGTGCTCGCCACCGAGCTCGGCCTGACCACCAAGGAGATGTTGGTGGCCCTGACCGGGTTGGGAGCGGAGGTGAAGACCGCCTCTTCGACCGTCTCTGCCGAGGTTGTCGAGCAGGCGCGCGCCACCGTCAAGCCGGCGGCCAAGACGCCCGCCAAGCAGGCCGCCGCGAAGAAGTCGGCGCCTGCCAAGAAGGCCGCTCCTGCCAAGAAGGCGGCCGCGAAGCAGGCTGCGGCTCAGCCCGCTCCCGAGCCGGGCGAGGAGGACGCAGCGGCGAACGAGGCCACCGAGCCGACCGCGGCGAAGAAGGCCTCGGCCAAGCGGGCGACCACGAAGAAGGCGCCCGCGAAGAAAGCTCCGGCCAAGAAGCGCGGCAAGGCGGCCGAGGAGCCGGTGGCGCAGGACGAAGACATCGATGTCGAGGACGCCGAAGAGGTGGAGCCCGACGAGCTTCCCGAAGAGGACATTGACACCGAAGACGTAGACGCCGAGGATGACGCCGAGGCCGGCGAGGGCGACGCCGATTCGGAAGACGCCGAAGACGATGGCGACGACGCGGCCAAGCCCAGGCGGCGCAAGACCAAGACCGAAGAGGTCGAAGAAGAGTCCGACTCCGCCGGCTTTGTGGTGTCCGACACCGACGAGGAAGACCAGCCGGTTCAAACCGTCGTCACCGCTGGCGCCACCGCCGACCCGGTCAAGGACTACCTGAAGCAGATCGGCAAGGTCGCCCTGCTGAACGCCGAGCAGGAGGTCGAGCTGGCCAAGCGCATCGAGGCCGGCCTGTACGCCGAGCGTCTGCTCAATCACTCCGAGCAATGGGCCGGCTACGACCGCACCACCGCCCCCGCCGATCTGCGCCGCCAACATCGCGACATGGTGTGGGTGATCGCCGACGGCAAGCGCGCCAAGAACCACCTGCTCGAGGCCAACCTGCGCCTGGTCGTCTCCCTCGCCAAGCGCTA
>WRIF01000121.1 GCA_009782865.1 Promicromonosporaceae bacterium | reverse complement strand
CGTAATTGTGCTGCCGCGGCGGGACGACGGCACCCTGCTTGATCCGAACATGCCTTCTGCCGGATACGCCGGCCCGCGGGAGTCGAACTTCAACGGCACGTTCACCCTGGAGTCGGTCTCGTTCGACCGGGAGCACACCTCTGGCGGGGCGCGCCTGTACTTCACCGTCAACCCGGACGCCGATTTTGACCCGGAGAACAGCGTATGGCTGCCGGTTGAGGGAGCTGATCCGGCCCTGCTGGCCCAGGCGACCGCCCTGCGGGTACGGATCGACGACGACGGATACGCCTCCTCGGCGCGGGTGAACATCGTGCTGGCGCCGACGGGCAACTACCCCAGCGACGTGTACGTGATGTGGATGGGCCCCACCGTCACCAACGGGAGGGACGTGTATCCACCGTTCCCGGCCCCGATCGAGGTGATCGCCTCCGAGTTGTCCGGCACGGTGTGGTGGGACGAGGACGCCGACGGACGCCAGGGCGTAGACGAGCCCGGCATCGAGGGCGTGCGGGTGACCCTGCACCGCAACAACAACGGGGAGCCCGGTGCCCAACTTGCCGAGACCTTCACCGATGCAGAGGGCTTCTACGCTTTCATCAACCTGACCTCCGGCGCCTACATCGTGGTGGTGCACCGCGGGGAGCAGATTCCCGACTCGGTGGTCACGCACTACCAGGAGGACTCCCTGGTTGACGCGACCTACTCAGCCCGTAACCGTTTCGGGGCCAATGCGACCGAGCGGTCGACCGTGATCACGTTGCCGGCCGCCGGGTCGGCCCGTAACGTCGACTTCGGCTTCCATGTCCCCGACCCGATGATCGCCCTGGACAAGTCCGAGGCCGATGTCCGCTGCGAGGCGGGGGTCTGCCGGGTCATGTGGGACGTGACCGTCACCAACGTCGGCAACCAGCCGCTCGCGGGGGTTACGGTCTATGACCGGATGCCCGAGGCCGTGTTCAACACCACGGCCACCGGCATGATCCCCACCGCCGTGAGTCAGCTGGCCGCCGGCGACGACCACAACCTGATCGTCTCAGACCGCGGCGATGTATTTGTGGTGGGGCGCAACGACCATGGTCAGCTTGGCATCGGCAGCACCGAACACCAGGCCGTGCCCACGCAGGCTCACGGCCTGACCGGGGTGATCTCGGTGGCTGCGGGTGAGCACCACTCGCTGGCGCTGACCGAGGCCGGGCACGTCTACGCCTGGGGCCGTAACGACTTCGGCCAGCTCGGCGATGGCACCAACACTGGCCGCTTGACCCCCGTCCGCGTTCACGGCCCGGAAGGCGAGGGTCACCTCGAGGGCATCGCCTCCATCGCCGCCGGCGGCCACACTTCGGCCGCCATCACCACGGACGGCGAGGTGTTCACCTGGGGCAACGGCGCTCATGGCCTGCTCGGAAACGGCGGCACCGCCAACTCTTCCGTCCCGGTCCCGGTCCGCGGCCTTGACGGCGACGAACGCCTAGACAACATCGCCAAGGTGTCGGTTGGTGGGGACCTCGCCGCCTGGGGTAACGCGGTGGTGCGCGTGAACTCCGGTTTCATGCTGGCCCTTTCACACGAGGGAGATGTCCTGGCCTGGGGGGCGAACTTCAATGGCAACCTGGGGGATGGCACCTGGGTCAACCGCAGCGCACCCGTCCGGGTGCGAGGCGTTGACAACATCGGCTATTTGACGAATGCGGTCGACATTGCGGCGGGAAGCGTCGCGGGATTCGCCGTGGCCGACAACGGTTGGGCGCTCTCGTGGGGCGGTAATCGCGCCATGGTCTACGACGTTCCTCACGGCCACGATCGTGTTCACAATTGGTCCCACGGCATCTTGGGTGCTGGTTCCAGCCTGACAGATATGGAGTTGCGACGATACCCATCTGTGGTTCAGGGGCCAACGGGGAGGCTGGGCAATGTCGTGGCCATTGAGGCCAACGAGTTCTCCGCGATGGCCACCTCCGGATACGGGTATGCCTATGCTTGGGGAGGATTTCCCTTTGTGCGTGGCATTGTAGAAGGCGACGGGGGAGCCTTTGGGGGTGGTGATCCGCGAGTTGCTCGCGTGATAACGATGCCCACGGGCCAGCGGCTGGAGGGCCTGGAGCGATTGGTTGCCGGGCGCCTGCACGCGATGGCGCTGGTAGATGGGGGTGTGGTCTCCTGGGGCTCGAACGTCTACGGCCAGCTGGGTCGAGGTGTCGTCGGCGGCATCGACTGGATCGACGTGATGTTCAACGTCGACGAGCCCATTCCGCACCGCTACCTGGACGCGGTACAACTGACCACCGATCTGGCCCTCACCAGGGACGGCCGAGTGGTGACCCTTGATCGCATCCCTACCCCGGTTCCCGGGGTAGGGGGCGTGGGTGAGCTCTCGAACATCGTGCAGGTTGCCCAGTGGGGGAATGTCAGTCAGTCGGATGGGTTTGGAGGGCACGTCCTTGCACTCGGCGCGGACGGCCGGGTCTACGCCTGGGGCGAGAACATGACCGGGCAGCTGGGGATCGGCACGTTTGGGGTCGGTTCCGGTCCCCGGACGCCCACGCTGGTGCGAGGGGTCGGCGGTGCCGGCTACCTGGAGAACATCGTCTATATCGCCGCCGCGCGCCAGGTGTCTTTCGCCGTCTCCGCCAGCGGCGCCGTCTACGCGTGGGGCGACAACCCTTCCGGTAACCTCGGCGCCAATACCACTGCGGTGCGCCATGTCACCCCGGTGCGGGTAAGTGGAGCCGGCGGGGTCGGATTCCTCGAGGGCATTGCCTCCGTTGCCTCGCACAGCGGGACAACTTTCGCCGTCTCCGGCGACGGCCTTGTCTACTCCTGGGGGACGGGCACCGGAGGGTTCCTCGGTAACGCAGCCACCGGAGCGCGACGGACCCCCGGCCTCGTTCACGCCCCAGGGGGCGTCGGTTTCCTCACCGGAGTAGAGAGCGTGATCGTCGGCGGAGATGCGTCGGGGCGGACCCGGGTTGCCTACGCCCTGATGCAGGACGGCACGGTCTACGCCTGGGGCGCCGCAGCTGGCATCGGGAGCAGCCTGGGCTTTTCCTCGGTGTGCGGTACGGTCCTGGGTTGCGGCTCTGAGAACTTCCCGGCTCCCGTGGTTACCGACCTGGATGGCGCCCCCGGCTCCCGCCTCGAGGACGTTGTGGCCCTGACCCATGGCGGTACGGGAGCGCTCGCGGTTTTGGCTTCCGGCGAACTTGTCGGCTGGGGGTACGGCACCGCCGGTTCGGGTGACAGGTGGGCCACTGCCTTCGCCGCTCCGGTCGATCGAGGCAGGTTCGGCAGCCTTCCCCCTGAGGCCGAGATTGTCGGGATCCAGAGTGCCGGTCGCCGAGGTTTGGGTTCCCAGGTGATTTCCGACACGACCTACGTCTCTCTCTTGCTGGCAGACGGCAGTGTGCACGTTGCAGGAGGCGGGTCTGATGATCAGATCGGGAGGAATGGGGATCATGTCCACAGCATGGGCCTGCCGATTCGAGACTTCTGGACGTGGCACTCCGCCCAGGGCTCTGTCCGGGTGTGGGGAGAGTTCTCGCCCTCGCAGCTGGGGGTGGGCCTGCGGCCTGGCTCGCAGGTGTCGCCTGACTCGGTAGCCACTGCCGATGGTTGGCGGACCGAAGGGTTCCGCCTGCCGGGGGTGCTGGAGCCGGGTGAGTCGCGGATCATGCAGATCGGCGGTTCGGTGTTGATGGCCGAGGCCGAGCAGGTGATCGTGAATCAGGCGTGGGTGACCTCGCCGTTGACCCCGATCACCGGGCTGCTGCCGGGCGACCTCGACGCTCCCTTGCTGCCGGTGACCCCGCCTGTCTACCGGTTCGACCCGGCGGGCGTGCCCGGCAACCCGACGTGTGACACGGATGTGACCACGCCGCAGCACCTGTGGCCCGGCTGGGTTCGGGACCTGGAGGACTCCTGTGATCAGGTGCCTGCCCTGATTCCGGCGTTGCCGGAAGAGGCCCCGCCGCTGGGCTCCCTGGCCGGCGTGGCGTGGGTAGACCTGGCGCGCGACGGCGTGCGCGACGCCGCCGAGCCGCTGCTGCCCGGGGTGACCGTGACGGTCACCCGTAACGGGGTGCTGGTCGGCTCGACCGTGGCCGATGCCAACGGCTATTGGCGCTTTGACAACCTGGTGCCGGGCGGCGGCTTCGAGGTCCAGTTTGGCATCTCCCACCTGGACCCGGGCGACGACTCGACGTTCGCATTCACCATCCAGCACGCCATCCCTGGCCGCTACAACTCCGATGCCCACCGCGAGACGGGCCTGGCCGGGCCGGTGACGGTGTTCGCTGGCCAGACCACCTATGTGGATGTTGGGGTGGTCACCTATGGCCCGGCCCTGACGGTGGTCAAGACCTCGCCCCTGGGCGAGGACCAGGTCATCGTGGTAAACCGTGGCGAGATCCCGGACCCGATTGAGGTGCTCTTCACCATCACCAACGTCGGCAACGAGAACCTGGACCGGTTCACCTGGGACGACGTGACGGTCGAGGGCCCGGAGGTCGACTGGCTCGGCTGTCACCCAGTGACCCTTGCGTCGGCAGAAGGCATCACGGCAGCCTCGACCGGCGTCGAGGCGGTGCTCGCGGGCCTGATTCTGGCGCCGGGGGAGCAGATCACCTGCTACGGCATCCTGGTGATGGACCTCGCACACCCAGACACGGCCGACTATGTGCTGCTACACCGCAACGAGTTGACGGTCACGGCCCGCGGGGCTAACACCGACCGGATCGTTGATGGCGAAGACGACTGGCAGGTCACCGTGGCCGAGGAGTTTGATCCCCCAGTATTGGTGTTGCCGCCTACCGGTGGGGACAACGTCAACACCTGGGCCATCTGGGGGGTGCTGGCCGCCCTGGCGGCTGTGACCCTCGGAGCGCTGGCCAAGAGCGGAAAACTGTGGACACAGGCCAGGCGGCACTGAACCCTCGACCCCTACTGCGTCCCGAACCTGAACCTGAACAACAAACGTTCACTTCCTACCTAGAGAGATAGATCATGATGAACATCAGAAACCCCCGCAGGCGGGCCCTGGCGGCCGTCGGCGCTTTGACCGCGGTGCTGGCCCTGACGGCCACCGCAGCCGTCGCCACGGAAGCGGAGCCCAGCGACCGCTCGACGTTCCCGGCGGTCTCCAGCGTGCTGCCGGACCCGTCGGCGCTGGCGAGCCTGCACCTAGTCAAGCACGAGTCCCCTGCCACCGACCTGCCGGCCGATGGCCTGCCGGTGGAGGGGATCACCAACCCGGTGATCGAGGGGGTGGAGTTCACCATCCGCCGTCACCCGGGCATTGACCTGACCACCCGGGCCGGCTGGGTTGCCGCGCAGGACGAGACCGTCCTGTCGTTTCCCTGGTCTGCGGGCGTATACGAGCGGGTTGGCGTCACGGACGCTAGCGGGCTGATCTCGTTCTACGACCTGCCCCTGGGCCTGTGGATGGTCCAAGAGACGTACACCCCGGTTGGGGTCATCCCGGCGGCCCCGTTCATCGTGGCCCTGCCGATGACCCACCCGGTCGAGGGGGACACGTGGATGTACGACGTGTTCATC
>WRIF01000120.1 GCA_009782865.1 Promicromonosporaceae bacterium | reverse complement strand
CCCCCGGCCCTGGGCGGCGTTCGCGTCCGTCAGGCCATCAACTACGGCCTGGACCGCGAGAACATCCTCGGCGTGTTCAACCACGGCCGCGGTCGGGTGACCAACCAGATCTTTGGCCCCTACACCACCGGTTTTGTGCCCGCGATCCTCGACCGCTACCCCTTCGACCCGGCCCGTGCCACCGAACTGGTGCAGGAGGCCGGCTTCGAGGGTGCCACCGTCGAGGTCCTGCTGGTCGGAGACGCCGCCATGAACGACTCGTTCGTGCAGATGATGGCGGACATCGGCCTGAACTTCGTCCTGACCCAGCCCGCCCCCGGCGAGCTGTTCAACGACATGCAGACCGGTCGCTACTCGGCCATGCCGATGTGGCTGTCCACCACCGACACCTGGCAGCAGGCCCAGTACTCGCTGAGCCCCACCGGCCTGTTCAACCCGTTCGGCTCGACCGCCCCCGAGGTCACCGACTACCTCCACGTCATCCAGACCGGTTCCGACGCCGACGCCGCCCAGGCCGCGCAGGACCTCAGCCGCTGGCTGGTGGAGAACGCCTGGTTCGCCCCGATCTACTTCAACCAGGCCACCGCGATCTACGCCGACTGGGTGTCCTTCACCCCGCTGCAGATCAACGTCATGCCCCCGGCGTACCTCCTTTCGCCGATTAACTGATAACCAGCCGTGATGGGGTGGCGGAGGCGAACACCTCCGCCACCCCATCACGACGGTCTCGGCCATAGTTCTCAAAGACGAGGGGTTCAACAAAATGCTTACCTTCTTAGCGCGAAGGATTGTCACCGGGGCGGTCATGGTGTTTGCCATCTCGGTGCTGACCTTCACCCTGCTCTACAGCACGGGCGGCAATGCAGCCCGCCGCATCCTGGGCGATTTCGCCTCCGAAGAAGCCGTCGCCCTGCGCACCCAGGAGCTTGGGCTCGACCGCTCCCTGCCGGAGCAGTACTTCGACTGGCTCACCAGCGCCCTGACCGGCGACCTCGGTAGTTCCTGGTTCCGGGCCGTGCAGGTCAACGAGGAACTCGGCCGCCGCCTGACCGCCACCCTTTCCCTGGTAGCGGTCTCCCTGCTCTTCTCCGTGATCATCGCCATGTTTGTCGGCGTGCTCGCCGCCGTCAGGCGGGGCACCTGGATCGACCGGGTCATCCAGACCACCTCGCTGGGTGCCGCCGCCATCCCCGGCTTCCTGTGGGCCATCGCGCTGGTTATGCTCTTCGCCCTGAACCTTCGCTGGTTCCCGGCCACAGGTTTTGTGCGACCCACCGACTCAATCGGGGGATGGATTCACTCGATCACCCTGCCCGTCATCGCCCTCGTCATCGGCGGAGTGGCCTCCTCGGCCCAACAGATCCGCGGGGCCATGATCAACGTGGTCAACCAGGACTACGTGCGCACGCTGCGCTCGCGCGGCCTGTCGCCCCGCTCCGTGATCTTCAAGCACTCGCTGCGGAATGCCGCCGGTCCCGGCCTGGCCGTCATCGCCCTGCAGTTTGTGGGCATGCTCGGTGGCGCCGTGATCGTCGAGAACCTGTTCAACATCCCGGGCCTCGGCTCCCTGTCGGCCAACGCCTCGATCCAGGGCGACGTGCCGATCCTGATGGGCATCGTCGTGATCATCGCCATCATCGTCGTCGTCGTCAACCTGCTGCTCGACATCGCGCAGGGCTGGCTCAACCCTAAGGTGCGTGTCTCATGAGCAAGCAGAACAACGCTCCCCCCACCGCCCTCAAGCGGCTGCTCCGCGACCCTCAGGCCATCGTTGTCATCTCGATCCTGGTGATCCTCGGCCTGGCCATCATCATCGGCCCGCTGCTCTCACAGTTCGACCCGGCCCGCACCGACCTCGGCTCCGCCCTTGCCCCGATGGGCGAGAACGGCCACATCCTCGGCGCCGACTCCGCCGGCCGCGACATCCTCACCCGCCTGCTGTTTGGTGGCCGCAACTCGATCCTCGGCGCCCTGCTCGCCGTGTCCGTCGCCGTCGGCATCGGCACCACCTCGGGCCTGATCGCTGGCTACTTCGGCAAGTGGTTCGACACCCTGTCGAACAACGCCGCCTCGCTGCTGCAGGCTGTACCCGGCATGGTGATCCTGCTGGCCGCCCGCTCCGTCATCGGCCCGTCCATGTGGTGGATGATGGCGATCTTCGGGGTGCTGCTCTCGGCCGGCACCTTCCGCCTGGTGCGCTCCACCGTGCACTCGGTGCGCAACGAGCTCTACGTCGACGCCGCCCGGGTCTCGGGCCTGACCGACTGGCGCATCATCTTCAAGCACGTGCTGCGCGTGGTGCGCGGCCCGGTGCTGATCCAGGCCGGCTTCCTGATGATGATCGGCCTGGCCATCCAGGCCGGTATCGAGATCCTCGGGCTCGGCGACCCAGGCATGATCTCCTGGGGTGGCATGCTCTCCGACGCTTTTGCTCGCATCCTTGTCGCCCCGCAGCTGATGCTGTGGCCGTCGGTCATGCTCGCCACCTTCTGCCTGTGCCTGACTCTGCTGGCCAACTCGCTGCGCGACGCGCTCGACGGCACCCAGCGCACCTCGCCGGCCACCATCCGCAAGGTAAACCGGGAAATCAGGGCCGAAATGGCCGCTGAGGCAGCCTTCTACGCCGACAACCCGATCATGATGGGCGAGGACGAGCTGCTGCACATCGAGGCCCTCAAGGTCGGCTACGCCGCGCCCGACGGCTCGATCACCGAGATCATCCACGGGATCGACCTGCAGGTCAACCGCGGGGAGGTGGTCGGCCTGATCGGGGAGTCCGGTTCGGGCAAGACCCAGACCGCGTTCGCCGCGATGCGTCTGCTCTCCGAGGGCGGTTCCATCCTCTCGGGCCGGGTGGTCTGGAAGGGCCGCGACCTCTCGACGGTCTCCGAGGCCGAGATGTCCACCATCCGCGGCACCGAGATCGCCTACATCCCGCAGGAGCCGATGAGCAACCTCGACCCGTCGTTCACCATCGGCTATCAGTTGATGGAGCCGATGCGGCACCACCTGCGGATCTCGAAGAAGGAGGCCCGGGCCCGGGCGCTCGACCTGCTGCGCCGGGTGGAAATCACCGACCCCGAGCGCGTCTTCAAGAGCTACCCGCACCAGGTCTCCGGTGGGATGGCGCAGCGCGTGCTGATCGCCGCCTCGATCTCCTGTGAGCCCGACCTCTTGATCGCCGACGAGCCGACCACGGCCCTGGACGTGACCGTGCAGGCCGAGATCCTCGACCTGCTGCGCAAGGTACAGGCCGAGACCGGCGTGGGCATCTTGATGGTGACCCACAACTTTGGGATCGTTGCCGACCTGTGCGACCGGGTGGCCGTCATGCAGCTCGGGGAGATCGTCGAACGCGGCGACACCGTCACCATGTTCAAGACCCATGACCACCCGTACACCAAGCAGCTGTTCAGCGCGATCCTCGACCCCGAAGAGATCCGCGAACCCTACGTCGCCCCCTCGGGCGCCCCCTCGCCGGCAGCCGCATCGCTGGTTGACACGTCGCTGGTTGAGGAGGCCGAAGGCCGTCTCGAAACCAAGACCGTTTCGAAAGGAGCAAGCGCATGAGCAGAGCATCGTATGAGGCGGGACACCTCGCAGGTCGAGACGCCCTGGGCCAGGAACTGTTGCAGGGTACCGACCGACCGCTTGACCCGAACGCTCCTTTGCTGGAGATCAATGACCTGGTCACTGACTTCCCGCTCAAGGGGTTCCGGGCCAAGCCATTCAGGGCGCTCAAGGGCGTCTCCCTCGACATCCGCGCCGGCGAGTGCGTCGGCCTGGTGGGGGAGTCCGGTTCGGGCAAGACCACCCTGGGCCGGGCGGTGCTCGGCCTGGCCCCGGTGACGGCGGGCTCCATCCGCCTGAAGGGCCAGGAGATCGGGAACATCTCGGCCGCCGTGCGGCGCCGGGTAGGCCGGGACGTGCAGGTGGTCTTCCAGGACCCGTACACCTCCCTGAACCCCGCGATGACCATCGAGGCGATCCTGGCCGAGCCCCTGCTGACCCGAAAGGTCCCCAAGGCCGAGGCCCGCGAGCGAGTGGCTCACCTGCTTGAAGAGGTGCGCCTGCCGGCCGATGCGATGCATCGCCTGCCCAAGGAGTTCTCCGGGGGGCAGCGGCAGCGGATCGCCATCGCACGCGCCCTGGCGTTGAGTCCAGAGCTGATCATCTGTGATGAGCCCGTCTCGGCCCTCGACCTGTCTACCCAGGCGCGCGTCCTCGACCTCTTCAAGGAGATTCAGGAGCGCACCGGGGTGGCCTACCTGTTCATCACCCACGACCTTGATGTGGTTCGCCACGTCTCGCATCGGGTGGCGGTGATGTGGAAGGGCGAGATCGTCGAGTCCGGCGATACCGCCCAGGTCACCCGCGACCCGCAGCACCCGTACACGCAGCGCCTGTGGATGGCCGCCCCCGTGGCCGATCCCGCCAAGCAGAAGATCCGTCGCGAAGAGCGCCGCGAACTCCTCGCGGCCCAGGCCGAAGCCGGTGAGGCCACCCTCGCCTTCGCCGCCTGATCAGGGCCTTGGTCTTGGGACGGGACTCGCTGGTTGGGGAGGCCGGAGGGCGTCTCGAAACCGAGAGTCCTCGGTCAGGGCCTTGGTTTCGAGACGCGGCTGCGCCGCTCCTCATCCAGCGGCGTACCACAAGCCGCTCCTAGACCAGCGGCACATGTCGCGCCTAAAGTAAACGAGTCAGTACCAACTACCGCACCTTAAGGAACACCATGGACCTCCGCAGTGCCCCGTTCAACCTTGATGACGCCGCAGTCAAGTGGGTCGAAGAGACCCTGGCCGGCATGGATGCCGACGCCAAGCTCGGCCAACTGTTCTGCATGCTCGCCTATGACTCCACCCCGGAGACCCTCGACAACTTCGCGGAGAACCTGCGGGTCGGCGGCCTCATGCTGCGCCCGATGCCGGCCGAGGAGCGGGCCACGGTGGTTCGCCACCTGCAGGAACGTTCGAAGATCCCGTTCCTCATCGCGGGCAACCTCGAGGCCGGCTCCAGCCCGACCGTGGCCGAGGGCACGTACACCGGAAACAACATGATGCTCGGTGCCACCGGTGACCCCGAGGTCGCCCGGCGGGCCGGCCACGTGATTGGCAAGGAAGCCCGGGCCGCGGGCGTCAACTGGGCCTTCGCCCCGGTGATCGACCTCGACCTCAACTGGCGCAACCCCATCACCGGGACCCGCACCTTCGGCTCCGACACCGCCGCGGTGGCGGCCATGGGTGCCGCCTGGGTGGAGGCGGTCGAGGCCGAGGGCGTGGCCACCTCCTCGAAGCACTTCCCCGGCGATGGCGTCGACGAGCGCGACCAGCACCTGGTGGCCTCGGTCAACACGATGACCCCCGAGGAGTGGGACGCCACCTATGGCGAGGTGTACCGGGCCGCGATTGCGGCGGGCACCAAGACCATCATGGCCGGGCACATCATGCTCCCCGAGTACTCCAAGGCGCTGCGCCCCGGCCTGGCCGACAACGAGTGCCTCCCCGGCTCCCTGGCCCCCGAGCTGCTGGGCGACCTGCTGCGCGGCCGCCTCGGCTTCAACGGCCTCATCGTCTCG
>WRIF01000119.1 GCA_009782865.1 Promicromonosporaceae bacterium | reverse complement strand
CGAATCGGAGGCGAGGATCATGCGCTTGACCACGGGCAGACGCTCCGGAGCCATGAACATGTGCTCGGTGCGGCACAGGCCCACGCCCTCGGCGCCCAGCTCGCGGGCCTTGTCACAGTCGGGGCCGGAGTCGGCGTTGGCGCGCACGCCCACCTTGCGGAACTCGTCGGCCCAACCCAGGACCACGCGGAAGTCGTCGGTGATCGACGGCGGGACCAGCGGCAGGGCGCCGGCAAACACGTTACCGGTGGAGCCATCCAGGGTGATGTCGTCGTTCTCGCCAAACACCTGCCCGCCGATGGTCAACTTCTTGCCATCGACGTCGATGTGAATGTCACCGGCGCCGGCGACACAGGGCTTGCCCATGCCACGGGCCACCACGGCGGCGTGCGAGGTCATGCCACCGTGAGCGGTGAGCACACCCTGCGCGGCGATCAGGCCGTGAATGTCCTCGGGGGTGGTCTCCCACCGCACCAGCACCACGGCCTCGCCCGCCCGGCCCCGCTCGTCGGCGGTGTCGGCGTCAAAGACCACCTTGCCCACGGCGGCACCGGGGGAGGCGTTGAGGCCCTTGGTGATCGGGGTGGCGGTGTGCGAGGGGTCGATGCCCGGGTGCAGCAGCTGGTCCAGCTGGGCGGGCTCGATGCGACGCAGGGCCTCCTGCTTGTCGATCTTGCCCTCGTCAACCATGTCACGGGCAACCTTCAGCGCGGCGGCGGCGGTGCGCTTGCCGGCGCGGGTCTGCAGGATGTACAGGTGCTTGTCCTCGATGGTGAACTCGATGTCCTGCATGTCGCCGTAGTGGTTCTCCAGCTTCAGCATGTTGTCGAGGAACTCTTCGTACGCCTCGGGAAGCACGTCCTTGAGCTCGGAAAGGTGGTTCGGCGTGCGGATACCGGCGACGACGTCCTCGCCCTGCGCGTTGATGAGGAACTCACCGTAGAGTTCCTTGGCACCGGTGGCGGGGTTGCGGGTGAAGGCCACCCCGGTGGCCGACGTCTCGCCCCGGTTACCGAACACCATCTGCTGGACGTTGACGGCGGTGCCGACATCGTGCGGCAGGTCGTGCAGGTCGCGGTAGATCTTGGCGCGCGGGTTCGACCAGGACTTGAAGACGGCGTCGATCGAACGGCGCAGCTGCTCCTTGGGGTCTTCGGGCAGGTCGGCGCCGTTGTCACGGGCCACCTTCTTGTACGTGACCACCAGCTCCTGGAGGTCTTCGGCGGTCAGGTCGGTGTCACCGGACACCCCGCGGGCGGTCTTCAGGGCCGTCAGCTGGTCCTCGAAGGCGTGGTGGGGGACACCCTCGACCACGGAGCAGTACATCTGCAGGAAACGGCGGTAGGAGTCCCACGCGAAGCGGGGGTTGCCGGTCTCCTCGGCCAGGGCCTTGGCGGAGTCCTCACAGATGCCCAGGTTGAGCACGGTGTCCATCATGCCGGGCATGGAGAACACCGAGCCGGAGCGGATCGAGAGCAGCAGGGGCTTCTCGGCGGCCCCCAGCTTGCGCCCGGTGCGCGCCTCCAGCGCGGCCAGACGCTCCAGCGTCTGGGCCCACAGGTCGGCAGGCCACTGGCCATCGTGGTTCATCGCATAGACGCAACCAACGGTGGTGACGGTGAAGCCATCGGGCACGTTGACGCCGATGTTCAACATCTCGGCGAGGTTGGCACCCTTGCCGCCCAGTAGGGCGCGCTGCGTTGCATTGCCCTCTGCGAAATCGTAAACGAGACGTTCGGTCATTGTTTATTGGGTCCTTCCAAATAAGGGCCGGGTTTAAGCGGAGGCACACCGTGTGCCTTCCGACGAGCGGTCACGAGCTCTATTACCCGTCCCGCAGCTTCCTCCAGAGCGAGGGAAGTAGTGTCGAGGATGGGGCAGCGCAACCGCCGTTGAATGCGCGCCACCTCCTCAAGTTCATCGTAAATCTTGGCCAGGTCCGCGTAACCACCCAGGCGGCCGTCCTTGTACTGCCCCGTGCCCATCAACTGCACCCGCCGCTCGCGGATGCCCTGCAGGCGCTCGGGGTCGATGGTGAGCCCGATGATCTTCCAGGGCTCGGTCTCAAAGAGTTCGGCCGGGGGTTCCACCCCGGTGACCAGCGGCACATTGGCGGTGGGGTAGCCGAGATAGCCCAGATACATCGAAAGTGGTGTCTTGCCGGTGCGCGAGGCCCCGACCAACACCACTTTGGCTTCCTGCAGCGAGTCCGTCAGGTTGCCGTCGTCGTTGGCAATCGCGAACTCCATCGCATGGATGCGTTCAAAGTAGTCGGCGGCCAGGCCCACCGGATGGACCACCCGGGTGGGCTCCAGCCCGGTGCGGGCGCCGATGGCCGCGATGGCGGGCTGCATCAGGTCCGCGAAGGGCACCTCAAGTTCGGCGCACCTGGCAGCGGTGAAGGCGTTGAACTCCGGGTCGACGATGGTACAGAACACCACGGCGTCGTCGGGCGCCTCCTCGACAGACTCCAGCGCACGGGCCAGGTCGTCCATGGTCTTGATGCGCTGGTGGCGGGTGACATTCACCTCCAGGCCCGGATACTGGGCCGCAATTGCGCGCGCAACACGAGCTCCCGTGTCGCCGGTGGAGTCGGCGACCACGTGGATGTTGACAACTCGCTCCAGTGCGGTCACGAGGCAGGAGCCTACGCTGGTCTGCCCGCCGCGGGAGCCACTTGGCGCGCCCAATCGAAACGCCTGGCGCGGCAGGTCAAGGGGCCAGGAGGGCGGGCAGCTCTAGCAGCGATTCGACGACGGCGACGCCTGCGGACGCCGCCTGGTTGGCGCCAAGTGCCCCCCAGATTCCGCGCCGCAGGAAGATGGCCTTAAGCCCGGCGGCGAGCACGGGCAGGACGTCGTTGTCGAAGCGATCACCGACGTAGGCGATCTCGGACGGGGCGGGTTGGCCGGGGAGACCCTGGGCCAGTTCAATCACCGCCGCGAAGAAGCGCGGGTCGGGCTTCTCGAAGCCGAGGTCGGCGGAGTTGCAGATCACGTCCGCCGGCAGGCCCATCGCGGCCAGCGCCGGGGTGGCCTCCGGGGGCTGATTGCCGGAGATGATCACCTGCAGCCCCGCGGCCTGCAGCGCGGCGAGCGCCGCCCGAACGTCGGGGTAGAGGTCGTCGGCGTCGAAGCCGGAGCGCAGGGAGTCCGGCTCGTCGCTGGCCCACCGGCGCTGTTCGGCCGCGACGTCGAGGCCCGGCCTGGCCAGCCCGAGCGCCGCCTCGATGCCCTGCCCCCTGGCGGCGGCCGCCCCGATCAGGCCGAGCAGGGTCAGCGGCGTCACCCCGAGTCGCCGCGCCCAGCGCAGGGCGAGCCGCGACTCATCGATCAGGGTCTCGCCAACATCGAACACTATCGCCTTGATCACGGGATTCACCCTATCTGCTTGCCTCCGAATAGTGATCGGGCTTACCGCGGGTCTGGATGGCTGGCCGGCTGCGGTCTGTTCGCCAGCTCTTCGGCCGCGCGCGCGAATCTCGGCGTTGCGGCCACGAAGGCAGCGTAGAACTGTTCGATAGACACCGTTGGGTCGCGTAAATCCTCGCGCTGGCCTCGCATCGCTTCCTGGCGGCGCCCGTCGGCACGCCCAGCTTTGAAACCAGGGTTCGCTCGACCTCCGTCAATATCTCCTCGGACCAGAATGCGCGGAAGCGGGAGGTCATCGAGTGCCAACAAGTGGATCGCCGCGAAGGCCGGTCTCACGGGTCAGTCCGGCGAGGGCCTCGCGGCGCTCCCGGCGCATGGCCTCCTGGTAGGAAATGACGTCGTTGAGCGCCACTCGGCGGTGCGTTCCGGGGCGCGTGAAGGGGATGCGTCCCTCCTCAAGGAGGCGCACCATGGTGGGGCGGGAGATGTCGAGGAGCTCTGCTGCTTCCTGCGTGGACAAGGTTGTGTTCACCCGGCCGACCGTGACGGCCTGGCCCGCCGAAAGCGTGTCCATGATGTCGGAGAGCAGCCGGGCCACGTCTTCGGGGAGAGGCTGACGGGTGCCGTCGGCGAACTCGACTGCCACGGGCGCGACCGGGCGGGCGGTGGCGGCCGGGCGCAGCGCAATGGCTCCCTTGGGCGGGATAACAGTGCGTTCCATTGTCATGGCCATGATGCCAGTGTAAGTCGAACGAAACGAAAGCGAAAGTGGATTGCCCGGGTCGCTCCTAGGCCACGAGAAAGAGCGGGTCGCCGGCTGCCACCTGGGAGCCGGGGGCGGCCAGGGGCAGCAGCGCGTTCGGGGCGCCATCAAGGACGACGACGGGTACCACCGGTGAACGGCCGCCCGCCTCGACCGTGGCGGGATCCCAGCGCAGCGCGGGGGCGCCGGCCTCGACCTCGTCGCCCTGCCCCAGCAGCAGGGTGAACCCCTCGCCCTGCAACTGGGCGGTGTCGATGCCCACGTGCACCAGGACGCTAAGGCCAGGGCGCTCGCGCGAGGAGATGATGAAGGCGTGCGGCATCATCTTGACGACCGTCCCCGCAATCGGCGCCACCACCAGCCCGCCGCCCTGCCGGTCCGGGTCGATGGCGCAGCCCGGGCCCACCAGGCCATCGGCAAACACCTGGTCCGGGGTGTCGGCCTGAGCCAGCACGATCCCGGTCAGCGGGGCCAGCACCTCTTGCATGGGGGAGACGCTACCCGAAGGAGCGTGCGGGAGGAGGACCGCAAGCGAAACAGGTGGCGGCGGGCGGAGGCGAGTGACCGCCGCGGCAGATCGCGCGTGGTCCGCCGCCACCAAGAACCGGTCGGCGCCGCAGATCGGGCATCATTGGCCCATGAAGACGTTGCGGGGCGTGGCGGTCAGCCCAGGTCGAGTGGCCGGGCCGGTGGTCGCCATGCCGGCCCCCCTGCCAGAGCCGCCGCTCAAGCGCCTGCCCAAGGACGCCGACCTGGAAGACTTCGCCCAGGCGGTACGGGTGGCGGCCCGCCGAGTGGCCGACGACCTCGATGAACGGGCCGAACATGCGACCGGCACCGCGGCCGATCTGCTGCTGGTCACCGCCGCGATGGCCTCCGACCCGACCCTGGCCACCGAGGCGGCGCGGCGGGTGGTCGAGGACCGGGAGACCCCGCAGCGGGCCGTGTGGGACGCGGCCCAGGCCATCGTCGAACAGATCGAAGACATGGGCGGCCCCCTCGCCGAGCGCGCCCGCGACGTGCGCGACGTGCGCGACCGCATCATCGCGGTCCTCTCCGGCCAGCGCCCGCCGGGCGTGCCGACCCCCGGCCAGCCCTTTGTGCTGATTGCCGGAGACCTCGCCCCCGCCGACGCGGCGATGCTTGACGCCACCAACTGCCTGGCCATCGTCACCGAGAGCGGCGGGCCCACCTCCCCCACCCCGATCATGGCCCGCCCACCGGGCATCCCCGCCCTGGGGGGCGCCGCGGGCCTCCGGCAGCCCTCCGCGGGCGACGTAGGGGGGGCGGGGGGCCGCCCCGGCGCGGGGAGGTTGTTTTTTTCCATTTTCTGCGGCTCTTTTTTTGGGGGGTTCCCGGCAGCCGGGCAAAAAAAAAGGGGGGGGTTAGAAGGAAGGTGGGTTCTGGGGCGCCGCGGGGGCTCTTTTGGTGGGGGGGGGGGGGGGGGGGGGGGGAGATGTTTTTCTCGGGGGGACTTGTGG
>WRIF01000118.1 GCA_009782865.1 Promicromonosporaceae bacterium | reverse complement strand
ACCGCCCACGGCCATCAGGACAAGATGCTTCAGGCGCTCGCCGCGGTTCGGTCAGTGGCGCCCAAGGTCCCGATTGTCGCCGGCAACGTGGTCACCGCCGCCGGCGTGCGTGACCTGGTGGCCGCTGGCGCCGACATCCTGAAGGTGGGCGTCGGCCCGGGGGCCATGTGCACCACGCGCATGATGACGGCCGTTGGGCGCCCACAGTTCTCCGCGGTGCTCGAGTGTGCCGCCG
The DNA here is from genome assembly GCA_009782865.1 of Promicromonosporaceae bacterium. Taxonomy (GTDB): domain Bacteria; phylum Actinomycetota; class Actinomycetes; order Actinomycetales; family Cellulomonadaceae; genus Xylanimonas. The sequence continues at coordinate 5,455 of WRIF01000118.1, read as the reverse complement.
CCGCCCGTGAGCTGGGCAAGCATGTGTGGGCAGACGGCGGGGTCAAGCACCCGCGCGATGTTGCCCTGGCCCTGGCCGCCGGCGCCTCCCAGGTGATGATCGGCTCGTGGTTCGCCGGCACACATGAATCCCCCGGTGACATTCACGACGACGGCACCGGGCAACTGTACAAGGACTCCTTCGGCATGGCCTCGGCTCGCGCCGTCGCCGCCCGCACCGCCGGCGAGGGCTCGGCGTGGTCGCGGGCGCGCAAAGGTCTGTTCGAGGAGGGCATCTCCACCGGCAAGATGTACCTGAACCCGGCGCGTCCGGGGGTCGAGGACCTGCTGGACGAGATCACCTCGGGCCTGCGCTCCGCCTGCACCTACGCCGGTGCCCGCTCGCTGACCGAGTTCGCCGAGCGCGCCGTGGTCGGCCTGCAGTCCGCCGCGGGCTACGCCGAGGGCACCCCGTTCCACACCTCTTGGTGACGTCCTCGTGTGCGTCGCTCCGGGGGTCGCCCGATGAGCCGTGACCTGCTGCGGCCGGCGGCGGTCTTGACGCTCATCGCCGGGGGCCTCCGGCCGGATCGCGCCTCAATCCTGTTGCTGCAGCGCGCGGCGACCCTGCGTCACCACCCGGGCCAGGTCGCGTTCCCCGGCGGGCGCACCGATGGCAACGAGACGCCCACCGAGGCCGCCCTCCGGGAGGCGGCCGAGGAGACCGGGCTGGATCCTGCGGTGGTGGACGTGATCGCCGAATCACCCGCCCTGCCGATGCCGGTCTCCGGCCACCTGGTCACGCCGGTGCTGGCCCGCTGCGCGCGGCCGCTGCCGATACGCGCCGTCGATCCCGCGGAGACCGAGGCGGTCTTCTGGCTGCCCGTGCGTGATCTGGTGGACCCAGCCAACCGCTTCACCTCGGTGTTCGCGCACGGCGGCGAGGTCTCCCGGGGGCCGGCCTGGCTCGTGGCCGCCGAAGGTCGGGAGCGGCTAATCTGGGGCTTCACCGCCCGCCTGCTAGACGACCTGCTCGAGCGGTTCGGGTGGACCGCCTCCTGGGATCACTCCCGCGAACTGCCGCTGTAGCCTCGCACCACCTACGGTAGCGTAAGTTTCTTCACAACCTTCTCCTGGGCTGGAGTCAGAAAACGTTTTTGACCAGGGGTTTTTGTCGGTGGTGGCCGATAGGTTGGAGACATGAAGCAGATCGCGAGCACTCGGCGGGCCCCGGCCTCGGCCCGCGCCACCAGGGTGGACGCCGACCCCTTCCCGGCGCTTGCCCAACGCTGCCGCCCCCGCGCCGCCCCAACCCTGGCTGCCCCGACTCCGGCAGCCCCAACGCCCGCCGTGCTGTCGCGTCGCCTTGGGGCGTTGCACACGGAACTGCTTTCCTATGTCAAACTCTCTTGGGCGCAGCACAGCGTCGGCGCGGGGCGGGCGGAACTGGTTGACACCTTGAGTGCTTTGCAAAGGCTAGAAGGGGCGCTGGCCGCGATGACCGGACAGGTCGCGTTGGCATTGGTCGAATCTGACGGAATGGAGCAGTCCGGGCAACGGCAGGTGGCCCTGGCCACGAAACGATCCCCCCATTCCGCAGGTCTCTTGGTCTCGAACGCGCGAGTCTTGCGCGATGAACTGCCGCACACCCTCGTCGCGCTCATGGCCGGAAACCTGACGCCGGGGCATGCGCGGGCGATCATCCGCGAAACCGGCTGTCTCGAGCCTGCACGGCGAAGCAAGGCCGACGCCCTGCTGTGTGCTGACCCCCAGACGTTGGCCGGGAACGGGATCAGGCGAACCGCCGATACCGCTCGCGAGATCACGATGCGGCTCGACCAACAGGCGGCACTCAAGCGCCACCAGGCGGCCGCCGCCGGTCGCTATGTCTCGTTGCGACCGTTGCCCGACGGGATGTGCAGGCTATCGGCAGGCCTGCCCCTGACCGTTGGCGTCTCCGCCTTTGCCGTCCTGCACCGTTACGCCCAGGAGCACAAGGGCGTCGGCGACGAAGGTCGCGGGCGCGGGGAGTTGATGGCCGACCACCTGGCCGAGTGTGTCCTCGGCCGCCAAGGGATCGAACACCAACCGCTGCACATCTCGCTTGTCATGTCAGACATCACCCTGCTGGGCGGTGGGGATGACCCGGCCACCCTCCTGGATGCCGGCGGCGCAGGCTACGGCCCCGTCCCGGCACCGATCGCCCGGAATCTGGCCACCGGCGCCATCGAGGCCGGCGAACTGTGGCTGCGTCGCCTCTACACCAGTCCGGCGGGCGATCTGATCGCCGCCACCTCCCTGAACCGGTTCTTCACCAATGGGCTGGCCTGCTGGGCTCGCACCAGAGACCACGGCATTTGCCGAACCCCGTACTGCAATGCCCCGGCCCGTCACCTCGACCACATACTCCCCCACTCGCGAGGCGGGCGGACAAGCATTGAGAACGCCCAGGGGCTTTGCGTCTGGTGCAACGAGAACAAGGAGAAGGCCGGCTGGACCCACCAGACCACCGACCCCGACGTCGCCGGGGGCAGGCACACCGTAGTTACCACCACCCCCACCGGTCACGCCTACCGCTCCACTGCCCCACCTCCACCCGGCTGCCCCGGCCGCAGCGTGCCACTGCCCGCGCGGGGGCCAACCCGACACGGCTAGCCTGGGGTCATGGCGGACATCGCAGAGGAACTGGCCACCCTGGAGGCGCGTTGGCATCACGACGCCCGTGCCCGCCTCGTGGTGGCCGTGTTGGCGGGGGTGGTGGTCGCCGCCTTGGTGCCGCTCTGGAATGGCACCTTCGCCCCGATCCTGGCATGGGCCGCCGCCGCCGGCACCTACTGCCTGATTACCTGGCTAGCCCTCGGCCGCCTGGACCCCGCCCAGACGGCGGTGCATGCCGCCCGGGAGATCCCCGGCGCCCTCGGCATTCACCTGCTCCTGATCGGCGCCTCACTGGCCTCGCTGGGGGGCATCGGGGTCCTCCTGGCCCAGAGCTCTGAGTCGCGGGTGATCGCGGCGGCGGTAGCCCTGGTCTGCATCGTCGCCTCCTGGGTTACCGTGCAGACCGTGCACGCCCTGCGCTACGCCCGGCAGTACTACCGGGACGGGTACGGCTTCGACTTTCACGCCCGGCCAGACTACGAAGGTCCGCAGTATTCAGACTTCGCCTACATTGCGTTCACGGTGGGCATGAGTTTCGCCATCTCCGACACCGACGTCCAGTCACCGCAGATGCGGAAGATCGCCCTCTTTCACGCCCTGCTGGCCTACCTGTTCGGCACCGTGTTCTTGGCGGCCCTCGTCAACATCCTCGCCTCGCTGGGTGGTTAGTCACGCATCGCGGCGACGATCCGCTCGATGGCGGCATCGTCAATCGCCTCGGTGTTCTCCTTGACCTTGGCTGCCACCCGCACCGTTGCGCGTTCGGCGAAGCTGAGGCGCGACAGGTCGAAGCGTCCGCCGAGCCACTCCTCGGCCACGGCTCGCTCCCGCCACGACGCGGGGAAGGCGGTGGCGAACTGCTTCTCCCGCTCGTCGGCGGACTCGACCATCCCGCCAAGGAAGAGGGCCAGCCGCTTGCCGGTGAGGTCGGCGGTCAAGGCGTACTCTCGCATCGCGGGCAGGGGCTTGCCGGCGTAGGTGGCCGAGCCGACGATGACGCCCTCATACTGCGCCAGGTCGGGGAAACCCACCGACAGTTCGTAGACGTCGGCGTCGGGCAGTTCGGTGGCGATCCGCTCGGCGAGTTCGGCGGTGGTTCCGTGGCGGGAGGCGACAACTACGGCGATCTTCATGGCTTCACCCTACGACGCTTCCCAACAGCGGCAACTGGACGTCAAGGCTGCCAGCCATCAAGGCCGACGATCCAGCCGCAGTCATGCAGGGCCAAGTCATCTTCGCTCCACGGCGGATCGCCCAGCACGTCCTGCCGGTGCTGAATCGAGATCGCCTCGAGCTCTCCGATGGACAGCCCCTCTGGCACCGGTAGGCCCGCCTCCTGGAGGCAACTCACCGTCCTGCCAACGGCCTCGGCATAGTCGGCAAACGTGATCTCGTCTTGCCGTAGCACTGTGAGCTGAAACTCAGACACCTCGGCGGAGCCTTCGGCCACGGAGAGAATGAACTGTCGTCGCTGAGCCGATTCTTCCGCGAGACTCAGCGACCCATCCCCCGAGTCGGTGCCGCAGCCACCCGCCAGCAGGGTCGCGAGAATGACCCCGCAAATTGACAGCCTCCTTCGCAACCCAGCGCCTGCTTCCTAGACGAGCGAGCGGAGTACGTATTGCAGGATGCCGCCGTGGCGGTAGTAGTCGGCCTCGCCAGGGGTGTCGATGCGGACCTGAGCCGCGAAGGTGGTGCGGTAGCCGTCTGCGGCGGTGGCGGTGACGACGACGGACGGCGGAATGACACCTTCGTTCAGGGCCGTCACCCCGACGATGTCGTAGACCTCCGTCCCATCCAGGCCCAGGCCTGCCGCAGTCTCTCCGGGTGGGAACTGCAGGGGAAGCACGCCCATGCCGATCAGGTTGGAGCGGTGAATGCGCTCAAAGCTCTCCGCGATGACGGCCCGCACCCCGAGCAGCGCGGTGCCCTTGGCGGCCCAGTCGCGCGAGGACCCCGAGCCGTACTCCTTGCCACCCAACACCACCAGCGGCGTCGCGGCGGCGGCGTAGGCCTGCGCGGCGTCGTAGATCGAGGCCTGCTCACCGGTCAGATGGTTGACGGTGAAACCGCCCTCCACCCCTGGGACCAGCAGGTTGCGCAGGCGAATGTTGGCGAACGTGCCGCGGATCATCACCTCGTGGTTACCCCGCCGGGAACCATAAGAGTTGAAGTCACGTGGCGCCACCCCGTTCGCCTCCAGGTAGCGCGCCGCCGGGGTCCCCGCCTTGATCGCCCCGGCCGGTGAGATGTGATCGGTGGTGACCGAGTCCCCGAGCAGGGCGAGCACGCGGGCGCCGGTTATGTCGGTAACCGGGGCGGGCTGAGCGGGCATACCCTCGAAGTAGGGAGGCCTGCGCACATAGGTGGACTCGGCGTCCCAGGCGAAGGTGCTGCCCTGCGGAACCTCCAGGCCCCTCCAGTGGGCGTCGCCGGTGAACACGTCCGCGTAGTCCGCCGTGAACAGGTCGCGGGACAGCGCGGCGGTCTCGACGGCGGCCACCTCTGCGGCGGACGGCCAGATGTCAGAGAGGAACACCGGCGCACCGGTGTCGTCGTGCCCCAGCGGCGTGGTTGCGAAGTCGAAGTCCATGCTCCCGGCCAGGGCGTAGGCGATGACCAGCGGCGGGGAGGCCAGGTAGTTCATCTTGACATCGGGGTTAATGCGCCCCTCGAAGTTACGGTTGCCTGACAGCACGGAGACGACGGCCAGGTCAGAGCCGTGCACGGCCTGACTGATCGCGGGGTCGAGCGGCCCGGAGTTGCCGATGCAGGTGGCGCAGCCGTAGCCAACCAGGTTGAAGCCCAGGGCGTCGAGC
>WRIF01000117.1 GCA_009782865.1 Promicromonosporaceae bacterium | reverse complement strand
GAGCGCCCAGGCGGCCGCCACCACGGCCGCCGGCAGGACGGCCCGCCCGTGCCCGGCCAGTTCCCGCCTCCATGCCGCCTCGGGAGCCAGCCACCCAGTCAACATCATGTCCATCGCCACAGCCTGCTCCCCGCGCCCACTCGCCCGAAAGCGTGGTATCCGTCAGGCGGAAATCCGCGGCCGTGACCAGCGGGTTCGGCCTGCCGCCGCCGAAGGGGGCCCGCCGGGTCGGCCCAGTAGTCGGCCCAGTAGACTGGGGCCGCCCAAGTCCCCGCAACCCCAAGGCAACCCATTGAGCAACCGCCCCCTGCGCGTCGCGATCGTCGGCGCCGGCCCCGCCGGCATCTACGCCGCAGACATCCTTTCCAAGACCGGCCTCGAGGTGTCCATCGATCTGATCGAGCGGCTGCCGGCCCCATTCGGCCTGGTGCGGTACGGCGTGGCCCCCGACCATCCGCGCATCAAGGCCATCATGGGCGCCCTGCACAAGGTGCTGGAAAAGGGGGAGGTGCGGCTGCTCGCCAATGTTGACTTCGGTGCCGACCTCACGCTGGAGGACATGCACCGTTTCTACGACGCGGTGATCTTCGCCACCGGCTCCTTCCGCGACGCCGCGCTCGACATCCCCGGGATCGACCTGCCCGGCTCGTACGGCGCCGCCGACTTCGTCTCCTGGTACGACGGCCACCCCGACGTGCCGCGCACCTGGCCGCTGACGGCCAGGCAGGTGGCGGTGATCGGCGCCGGCAATGTCGCCCTCGACGTGGCCCGCGTGCTCGCCAAGCACGCCGACGACCTGCTGCCGACCGACATTCCGGACAACGTCTACCAGGCCCTGGCCGCCAACCCGGTCACCGATGTGCACGTCTTTGCGCGCCGCGGCCCGGCCCAGGTGAAGTTCTCCCCGCTGGAACTGCGCGAACTCGGCCACGTTCCCGACGTCGACATCGTGGTCTACCCCGAGGACTACGACTTCGACCTGGGCTCGATGGAGGCAATCGAAGCCGTAAACCAGACCAAGCAGGTGGTCAAGACCCTCACCGACTGGACGCTGATCGACCCGGCCGCCCAGACGGCCTCGCGGCGCATCCACCTGCACTTCCTGCAGGCCCCGGCGGCGTTGCTAGCCGGCGACGACGGCGCCGTGGCCGCCCTGCGCACCGAACGGACCGCCCTCACCGGCGACGGCTCGGTGCGCTCCACCGGGGAGTTCCTCGAATACCCGGTGCAGGCCGTCTATCGGGCGGTCGGCTACTTCGGGTCCCCCCTGCCCGGCCTGCCCTTCGACGACCAGGCGGGGGTGATCACCAACCGCGAGGGTCGCGTTCTGGGCGATGACGGCACGCCCCTGCCGCGCGTCTACACCACCGGCTGGATCAAGCGCGGCCCGGTGGGCCTGATCGGACACACCAAGTCCGACGCCATGGAGACCATCCGACACCTGGTAGAGGACCTGACCGGGGCGGGAGACGGCGGGGAGGCGGCCGCCGACGATCTCCCCGGGGGGCGCCTCGCCCTCGACCCCGACCCGCAGGCCGTCATCGACTTTTTGGCGGCAGCCGGGGCAGAACCGATAGAGTGGCGCGAGTATGAACTCGTCGAGGCCCACGAGCTAGCACTCGGGGTGGCCGCGGGTCGAGAACGAATCAAGGTAGTGCCGCGCGCCGAACTCGTCGCCATCGCCAAGGGGAGACAACCGTAATGGACAACCGCCTCAGACACCTCAATGGAATGAAGACCGCCACCCTCTTCGGGGTGATGTGGGCCATCCTGCTCGGCCTCGGCTGGCTGGTGGGCGACGGCAACCTCGGCATCCTCGGGGTTTTCGCCGCCTTCGGCCTGGGCATGACCTTCTTCGGCTACTGGAACTCCGCCCGGATTGCGATTCGTTCGATGCGGGCCGTCGAGGTGAGCGAGGTGGAGCAGCCCGCCATGCACCGGATTGTGCGCGAGCTCTCCGCCGCCGCCGGCCAGCCGATGCCCCGGCTGTACGTCTCCCCGACCATGAGCCCCAACGCCTTTGCCACCGGGCGTAACCCCAAGAACGCCGCCGTCTGCTGCACCCAGGGCATCCTGGCCATCCTCGACGAGCGCGAGCTGCGCGGCGTGCTCGGCCACGAGCTGATGCACGTTTACAACCGCGACATCCTGACCGGGTCCGTGGCCGCCGCCCTCGCCGGCGTGATTGCCATGTTCGCCCGCGTGCTGATGTTCGGGGGAGGCCGGGATCGTCGCGGCGGCAGCCCGATCCTGCAGATCCTGACGATCATTCTCGTCCCGATCGCCGCCATGATCATTCAGCTGGCGATCTCGCGCACCCGCGAGTTCTCCGCCGACGAGGGCGGCGCCCGGCTGACCGGCGATCCGCTCGCCCTCGCCTCGGCCCTGCGCAAGCTGGATCGCGGCGTTCAGGCCGCGCCCCTGCCCGACGATCCGCGGCTGGAGGCGGTCAGCCACATGATGCTCGCCAACCCGTTCCGGCGGGGCGGCGGCATGAGCCGGATGTTTGCCACGCACCCCGCCATGGATGAGCGGATTCGCCGTCTGGAAGCCATGACCGGCGGGCAGGCCACGGATTCCGGCGCGATCATCTACTGACGTTCCGCGCCTGAGCGCAAGGCTTCGCTCATCTGCGCGGCTTGCGCGCGAACTTCGTTCCGGGGTCGTTCGGCTTCCCCAACCAACGCTGCGCCTCAGCGGGGTCCCGGCCTCGCTTCCATGAGAGCCAAGGCCCCGCAGCACTCGCCGGGGTGTCTTCGTGGGGTGACCTAGCGATAGTTGGCGAACTGGACGGCGAAGTCCAGGTCGGCGCCCTTGAGGAGGGCGATGACCGCCTGCAGGTCATCGCGTGACTTCGAGGAGACCCGCACCTCGTCGCCGGTGATCTGGGTCTTGACGGACTTGATCCCCTCGTCGCGGATCAGCTTGGTGATCTGCTTGGCGTTTTCCGAGGAGAGCCCCTCCTTGAGGGTGGCGCCGAGGCGGTACTCCTTGCCGGACGGCTTCGGCTCGCCGTCGCCGGTGTCTATCGCCTTGAGCGAGACCCCGCGGCGGATCAGCTTGGACTGGAAGACGTCGAGGATGGCGAGCACGCGGTCGGCAGAGTTGGCGACCATCACGATGGCCTCCCCGGACCAGGAGATCGAAGCGCCGACGTTCTTGAAGTCGTAGCGCTGCGAGATCTCCTTGCCGGCCTGGTTGAGGGCGTTGTCGACCTCCTGGCGGTCGACCTTGGAGACGACATCGAACGATGAATCGGCCATCGATACTGATCCTTTGCGTGAGGGGCGGCCCGCCGACGCCGGTCGGCGGGAGGGTTGGGCCACAGCCTAGCCCAGGCGATTGGCGCAAACGGTCTCGGATCGGTTAGGCTAACCTCCGCTCTGCACGCGGAGTTCACAACCAAACACCGGGCAGGCTACCCAAGTGGCCAACGGGGGCTGACTGTAAATCAGCTGGCATCGCCTTCGGGGGTTCGAATCCCTCGCCTGCCACGCAGCAAGTCGCGGCGGCACGTCCGCGCGTCGAGCCAGGGACAGGCAGCGCGGCCGCAACGCCTGTCCGCAGTGAGGTCGTAGATTTCACTTCCCGCGCCGAGAGGTGTAAGGTTTCTTGGCGTTGCCCCGATAGCTCAGTCGGTAGAGTATCTCCATGGTAAGGAGAGGGTCACGGGTTCGAATCCCGTTCGGGGCTCCAGAAGACGGCGCGGCTCGCGCCCGCCGATAGCAGGCCTTCACCGGATGCGGTGGAGGCCTTTGCCATGTCTGCCCTCCGCCCCGGGAGGGCTAGCCGCGCAGGATGCGCCGCCAGGCTAGCCCCCGAGACGGGCGGGGAGGCCGGCTAGAGGTATGAGCCCGCCGGGTGGGTACCAAACTCCCAGTAGACCCCGAACTTGTCGGTGAGGGCACCCCAGGTCTCGTCGGCGGCCCAGGAGGCGACGTCAAAGGCGACCGTGACCGCCCCGCCGACGGCCAGCCTGGTGAACGCCGCGCGCAGCGTGTCGACGTCTTCGGGTGAGCCCCAGATCGACAGGGTGACGGCCGGAGTCTTGGGGGCCGGCTCCAGGGTGTCTGCCGCAATGATCCGCTGGCCAAACTCGGTGAGGAGCACCCCGTGGACGATGCGGTCGTGGTGCTCCTTGGCGACCTCGGCGCTCGGGTCGGCCGCGGCGTAGTCGGCGTACGTCACCAGATGGATCTGCCCACCCAGCGCCTCGCGGTAGAACTCCAGTGCCTCACGAGTCTGGTTCTCAAAACCAAGCGACGGATTCAGGGTGATCATGGTTACTCCTAGTCAGCGTTCCGGGGACTCGGGGTGAGGCTCCGCCCGTCATCCTAGATGGACAGGAACCGCCCGCGGTGCGGATGGCGGCAGGAGGAATCGGCCGGCAGCCGGTGGGACGCCTGAGGGCCGGTGACCGCGATTTGGTCTCCACTCTCGGGGACGGTAGAATCTCGACGCTGCAGGTTGGTGTTCTTTCGCGCCGGCCCAGCACTCACGTGGCGGGGTAGCTCAGCTGGTTAGAGCGCACGACTCATAATCGTGAGGTCGGCGGTTCGAGCCCGCCCCTCGCTACCACGCGAAGAAGGCCCTCTTGCCCGGGACGCTGTCCGAGGCAGGAGGGCCTTATCCGTCGCTGGCTACGCGCCCAGGCTGACCGTCTCGTCGGCCGCCTGCGAGGCCTCTTGCTTGCGCACGCGCGCCCGGCTCAAGAGGTAGTAGGCGACAAAGCCCAGGACCAGGGCGACGATCACGCCGATGTTGCCGGAGGCCCAGACGCCGTCGCGGCCTCCAATCGGGCCCAGAAGGTAGCCCTGCCAGTTGTTCCAGGCCGCGGCCTCGGCGAACCCGTTGACCACCAGGCCCCAGCCGATCCCGCAGCAGACCGCCATGATCGCCAGCGACACCCAGTTGACCGAGCGGTAGCGACCGGAGGAGTTGAACAGCGCAAACTCGTCGTAGTCCTTGCGCCGCAGGGCGATGTCGGCCATCATGATGCCCGCCCACGCCGCCAGCGGCACGCCCAACGTGATGAGGAACGACTGGAACGGGCCGATGAAGCTCTGAGAGTAGAAGACCACATAGATGGTGCCTGCCGTTAGGATCACGCCGTCGACCAGGGAGGCCGCCGGGCGCGGGACCTTGATCCCCAGGGTAAGCAGCGTCAACCCCGAGGAGTAGATGCCGTTGATCGCCCCGGAGAGCAGCGACAAGATGGCCGTCACCAGGAAGGGGATCAAGAACCAGGTGGGCAGCAGCGCGGCCAGCGCGCCGACGGGGTCGTTGCCGATGTTGGTGGCCAGGGTCGAGTCGGACCCGGCCAACATCAGACCAAAGGTGATGAGCACAACCGGCCCCAGCGACCCGCCAAAGGTGTTCCAGAAGACGATGGAGGAGCCCTTGGCGCTCCGCGACTGGTAGCGAGCCCAGTCGGCGGCGATGTTGACCCAGCCCAGTCCCATGCCGGTCATCACCATGGTCATGCCGCCGATCATTGCCGCCGTCGAACCGTTCGGGATGCTCGTCAGGGTGCTCCAGCTGATGTGCTGGACCACCAGGATGATGTAGACGATGGTGGTGATGCCCGTCAGCCAGGTGAGGACCGCCTGCATCTTCATGATGATGTGGAAGCCGGCGACCGCCCCCAAGATGATCAGGGCCGCCACCACGATGGCGGAGATGATGTAGGTGACGGTGTAGTTGTCGTT
>WRIF01000116.1 GCA_009782865.1 Promicromonosporaceae bacterium | reverse complement strand
CCCCCCCGGCGCGCGGCCCGCCGCCGGGGGCGGCGGCCCCCCCCCCGCCCCGCGGGGGGGGGCGGCCCCCCCCCCCCCCCCCCCCCGCCATGATCCATCCCGGCGGCTTCTTGGACAGGGGCGAGCCGGGGAAGATCGCAAAGCGCGCCCCGCGCGCCCCCAGGTACTCGTTGCGGGCGCGCTTGGCCTGCTGCCGCAGGGCTCGCGCCCGGGCCTCCCCCTTCAGGTGGGCCACGGAACTGGCGAGCACCTGACCGGTCTCCTGGCGGCCGATCTGCGAGAGCAGGCCGGCCAGCAGGGAGCGGTGGATGGTGTCGGCATCCCACCGGCGCCGGTACTCGCCGGCCACGGGGTTGCCGCCGCCCGCCCCTGAACCGTCTGTCCCTGAGCCGTCCTTCCCATCGGCGGCCGGCCCCGCGTCGAGCACCAGCCCGGGCGGGCCCGAGCGGCGGCCCAGATCCAGGTCCAGGTCGCGCGCCAGGTCGCGGAGCTGCGACACCACGTCTTGCCACTCCCTGATCCGCAGGAAGTGCAGGTGCTCGGACTTGCACATCCGCCGGAAGGCGGAGCCCGACAGGGCTCGCTGCTGGGAGCGCAGGTACTCCCACAGGTTCAGGTAGGCCAGGAAGTCCGACGCCGGGTCGGCAAACCGCGCGTGCAGCTGGTCGGCCCGCTCGCGCACCTCGGCGGGGCGCTCGCGGACGTCTTGAACCGACATGGCGGCCGCGATCACCGCCACGGGGTAGGCGACGCCCTGGGCCCCGCCCTCGATGATCATGCGGGCCAGGCGCGGGTCCATCGGCAGCCGGGCCAGCTGGCGGCCGATTCGGGTCAGGCGCGTCTGCTGCCCGGCGGTTTCCAGCGCGCCGAGTTCCCGCAGCAGCACGGCGCCGTCGCGCACCGCGCGGGTATCGGGCGGGTCGACAAACGGGAAGTCGGCCACCTCGTCGGGGGCGGCGACCACACCGACGGAGATCATCTGCAGCAGCACCGCCGCCAGTGAGGTGCGCAGGATCTCCGGTTCGGTGAACTCCGGGCGTGCCGCGAAGTCTTCCGCGGAGTACAGGCGGATGGCCACGCCGTCGGCCACGCGGCCGCTGCGCCCCGAGCGCTGGTTGGCCGACGCCTGGGAGATCGCCTCGATGGGCAGGCGCTGCACCTTGGTGGCCTTGGAGAAGCGGGAGATGCGCGCCAGGCCGGTGTCGACCACGTAGTGGATGCCGGGCACGGTCAGCGAGGTCTCTGCCACATTGGTGGACAAGACGATGCGCCGGCCGGGGTGGGAGGAGAAGACGCGGTGCTGTTCGGCGGCGGACAGGCGCGAGTACAGCGGCACAATCTCCACGTAGTCCGGGCGGCGGGAGTCGGTGGTGCGCCCGCCGAGGTGCCCCGAGAGCGCGTCGGCGGCGTCGTGAATCTCGCGCTCCCCGGAGAGGAACACCAGGATGTCTCCGGGCCCGAGTCGCATCAGCTCGTCGCAGGCCTCAACGATGCCGGTCACCAGGTCCTTCTCCTCGGTCTTGGCCTCGCCGTCGTTCTCGGCAATCAAGGGCCGGTAGCGAATCTCCACCGGGTAGGTGCGGCCGGTCACCTCGATCACCGGGGCGGCGTCGGGCAGCGCCTCGACCACGTAGTCGGGCGCGCCGCCGAGCGCCGCGAGGCGGGCGGGGGCGAAGTGGGCGGCGAACCGGGCAGAGTCGATGGTCGCAGAGGTGATGACCACCTTGAGGTCGGGCCGGCGGGGAAGCAGGCGCGTCAGGTAGCCGAGCAGAAAGTCGATGTTGAGGGAGCGCTCGTGGGCCTCGTCGATGACTATGGTGTCGTAGGCGAGCAGGTCGGGGTCGCGTTGGATTGCCGCCAGCAGGATGCCGTCGGTCATCACCTTCACGAGCGTTGCGTCAGATGACACATCGGTGAACCGCACCTGATAGCCGACCACCTCCCCGAGCGGGGTGCCCAACTCGAAGGCGATACGTTCGGCCACGGAGCGGGCGGCGATCCGGCGGGGCTGGGTGTGCCCGATCTGCCCGACCCGACCCCGGCCCAGTTCCAGCAGAATCTTGGGCAGCTGGGTGGTCTTGCCCGAGCCGGTCTCCCCGGCGACCACCACCACCTGGGAGCGTTCGATGGCGCGGGCGATGTCGGCGCGACGGGCCGCTACGGGTAGCTCGGCCGGGTAGGTGATGGGGGGCAACTCGCGGGCCGTGCGCGCCGCGGCCGCCTGCCGCAGCCGGGCCGGGGAGACGCGCGGCGGACCGCTACGGCGTTGCCTACTCCGACCGCGGCTCCCCCCGCGTCCAGCGGTCTCTTCGCCCTCGACCTCACGGCTCAACTCGGTCCGGTCATCCTTGCGGTCACGGTGCGGGGCCTGATGGATTTGGGAACGACGACGCCGCCCAGGCGGCTGGGCCGGGGCGGCGTCGGTGTCGTCGTTCACGGAACCATTGTCGCTCAGGGTCGCAACCTGATTACGTCAGAAGCTGAAATCGACTCCGTCTATCCCGACGGCGACGAGCAGGATGACCGTGAGGACCATCCACACGGCCGAAACCCAGATGGCTACCGTAGCCAGGGTGTTCTTGAACCCGGCGGCGCGCGACTTCTGACCGGCAATGATGCCAAGAATCAGCCCGACGAGCGAGAAGAAGAACGCGAAGACCAAGGCGACTATCCCCAGGGTCTTGCCCGGATCCTCCTGGACATAACCCTGCTGCCAGGCGCCCTGCTGGGCCGGCTGGTACTGCGGGGCCTGGGGCGCGCCATATTGCGGAGCCTGGGGCGCACCGTACTGCGGGGCGGCCGGGGCGCCGTACTGCGGAGCCGGAGCCGGGGGAGCGACCCGCGCGCTAGGGTCTGGGGCATCAAAGGGGTTGCTCATGGCCCCACCCTACCCGTGACAGGCGGAGGGATTGTCGGCAGCGAGTGACGCGAGGTCAATACCGCGTCTCCCAATCCACCCCGTCGTAGTAGACGGCAGCGATGGTGACCAGTTTCGCGCGCTCGCCAACGCAGCGGGTAACTCTGTAGGTGCCGCCAGTCACACCAGGCCCGCGCGCCTGGCGGCGGAAATCAGGATTAGGATTATGCCGACGACCTGCAGCACCATGGAGATGGCCGAAAGCGTGATCGCAGCCGTGGCCGAGTTGTTCGTGAAGCTGACGGCGCGCGACCGCTGACCGGCGACGATGCCGAGAACCAGGCCGACGCCGGCAGCGTTGAAGGAGAAGGCCAGGGTGACGATGGCATCGATGCCGGGAACTTGGACGAAGATGGCAACGATGCTGAGAGTCATGACCACAATGGCAGCGATGAAGGAGAAGACCAGGGCGACGATACCCAGGGTCTTGCCCGGGTCCACGGATTTTTCCTGGCACTGCGGAGCCCTCGGAGCGCCGTACTGCGGGGCGGTCGGTGCGCCCGGGTTGGGGGCCTCATGCAGGCTGCTCATGGCCCACCCTAGCGATACTTGCCGCGACGCCTTGCCGCGACCCGACTCTTGGCTTACCATGAAGTAGAGGTAAGGAGAGTTATGACTGTCACGGCAACCGTCACCACGAAGGGGCAGATAACACTGCCCGTGAGCATTCGCAAGGCCCTGGGTATCGGCAAGGGGGACAGGCTGACGTTCGCGCTGAAGGATAACAAGGTTGAGATCGAGAGAGTTCCGAACTTTCTCGACCTAGCAGGCAGCATCCCAGTTCCGCCAGAGTTGCGGGGCCTCCCCTGGGAAGAGGTGCGGCGCCGCACCTACGAGGCGCGCGCCCAGGAATGGGTTGAGCAGAACGGGGTTGTGCCGTGACAATGATTCTGGACACGAACGTGATTTTGCGGCATTTGTTGCAGGATCATGCTGGACACTCAGCGGACGCCACCAGGCTGTTCGCCTCGGCTCCTCGCCTGCTGCTGGTCGATCTGATCGCCGCCGAGGCGCTCTATGTCATGCAGTCGTTCTACTCCCGGCCCCGTTCCGAGATCGCTCAGGCCTTGCGTTCCCTCATCGCTCTCCCAAACGTGGTAACTCCCAGTGAGCCGGCGCTGCTTCGGGCGCTTGACCTGTTTGCGGACCAGCGCATGGACTTCCCGGATGCCTATCTGGTGGCCCTGGCGGAGTCCAGTCCAGGAACATCCGTAGCGACGTTTGACAAGGGTGTCCGCCAGGTCGGGACCGTGGCTGTCATCGACCCCGCACGCTGGAGCCCCCCGTGAGTGATGGCGGGCGGACTGGGCGGTAGGCGCAGGATCGTCTGGCCGGGCCTACTGGAACTTGGCGAGGTCCAACCCGCGTGGGGCGCGGGCGGCGCCGAAGTAGACCCAGGCGGCGGCGACCAGGTAGGCGGCGGCCAGGGCGCCGAACAGCTCGCGGCTCCAGCCCAGATCGGGCACCACCAGCGCGGCGAAGCCGGCGGCGCCGGTGAAGGCCAGGTTGAACAAGAGGTCATAGAAGGCAAACGCGCGGCCCCGGAACTCGTCGTGGGAGTCCTTGGCCACGATGGTGTCCACCGCGATCTTCGCGGCCTGCGCGGCGGTGCCGAGCAAGAAGGCGCAAGCCATGATCACCCAGCGCTGATACGACCACGCCAGCACCGCCTGGGACACGGCCGAGAGCACCAGCATCAACGCCACCCACACCTGGGGCCCGGTGTACCGGGAGATGGTGGGGGTGATGACGACGGCCAGGCCGCCGCCCACCCCGATCAGCCCCACGATGGTGGCGAACGTGGCGATGCCGGCATCCAGGTTGTCCGGGTTCAGCAGGTTGCGCGAGATCAGGATGGCCGCGATGAACACGATCCCGAACAAGAAGCGGTGAACCGCCATCGCCAACAGGCCCTGCCCAGGGGTGCGGCGGGCCACCAGGTAGCGGGCGCCCTGGCCCATGTCCCGCAGGATGACGACAACGTCTTGCCTGATCTGGGTCTGCGCCGGATGCTCCGGGCCCAACTGGGTGCGGCGCAGCCGCAGGGCGCAGGCTGCGGCGGCCAGCATCAAACAGGCGCCGACTCCCAGGGCGGCGGCGTCGCGCCCCCGCCCCTCCGGCAGGATGAAGGCCAGGGCCAGGCCCACCCCCCCGCCCCGGAAGGGGGCGCCCGCCCCCAGGGTCGGCACTATCGAGTTGGCGGTGAGCAGCAGCGCGCGCCCGGCCTCCGGGTCGCCTGCATCCTCCTCCAGCACCAGCGGCAGGCCTGCCGACAGGCCCGAAAGGATGAAGCGGTTGCAGGCCAGGGCGAGCAGGCCGATCCCCGCCACCACCCAGGTGCCGCCCCACGCCAGCATGACCGCCGCGCCAATGGCGGTGATCAGGCCGCGCACTAGATTTGCCCACAGCAGCACCTGGCGGCGCTGCCAGCGGTCGAGCAGCACCCCCACAAACGGGGCGATGACAAACGGGGCAAACATGATCGCAAAGCCGCCGGCGATCTCGGCGGCGGTGCCCGCATTCTCCGGGGAGAAGAACAGCACCGTCGCCAGGCCCACCTGGAAGGCGCCGTCACCCGCCTGGGAGACCGCCCGGGTCAAGAAGAGACGCCGAAACCCCCGCAACCTCAGCAGCATCCGCAGGTCGTTGATGACTCCCATGGGGTACTCCTTGAGGTTTCGGGGGCTTCGGTTCGTCGCTTGGTGTTGGCCCTTGGTTGCGACCCTTGGTTTCGAGACGCCGACCTTGTCGGCTCCTCAACCGGCGGGTTGGGCGGGTTAGGCCTAGCGCTCGGC
>WRIF01000115.1 GCA_009782865.1 Promicromonosporaceae bacterium | reverse complement strand
TTACCCGCATCACGGCGCTGCAAAGATCGAAGAGATCATCATCCGCAAGATCAAGGGCGTCGAGAAGACCTACCTGAAGTTGCGGGTCACCCAGGGCGACCTGGAGATCCAGGTGCCTGCGGAAAACGTCGATCTGGTGGGGGTGCGCGACGTGGTGGACCAGGCCGGCCTGGACCGCGTGTTCTCGGTGCTGCGGGCGCAGTACACCGAGGAGCCCACCAACTGGAGCCGCCGCTACAAGGCCAACATGGAAAAGCTGGCCTCCGGGGACGTGATCAAGGTGGCCGAGGTGGTGCGCGACCTGACGCGCCGCGAGGTCGACCGGGGCCTGTCCGCCGGCGAGAAGCGCATGCTGGCCAAGGCCCGGCAAATCTTGATCTCCGAACTGGCCCTCGCCGAGAAGACGGACGAGGCCGCCGCCGAGGTCACCCTCGACGGGGTGCTCGCCGGCTGAGTGGCCTAAAGCGCGCAGACCAGCGCGCATCGCGCGCCCGCCGCCGCTAGCGGGGCCGCGGCCGGTACACGCTTGACCGATGAGCACCACGGCCATCCTCACCGCCGCCGGAAGTGGCGAACGCCTGGGTGCGGACTGCCCCAAGGCCCTCGTCGCCCTGGGGGGCGTACCCATGTTTGTGCAGGCCGCCCGCCGCCTGGCGGCCTCGGGGGTGGTGGACTCGCTGATCATCACCTGCCCCCCCGGCTACGCGGCCCTCTTCGCTGAGGCGCTCACCGGGGCGGCCGCCCTGCCGCTGCCGGTGCAGTTGGTAGACGGGGGCGCCACCCGTCAGGCCTCGGTGGCCGCGGCCCTGGCCGTCCTGCCCGCCGCCTGCGACACGGTGCTGGTACACGACGCCGCCCGCCCCTTTGCCTCCCCCGAGCTGGTGGCCGCCGTCGTTGCCGGCGTGCGGGCCGGTGCCCCGGCGGTGATCCCCGGCCTGCCGGTGGCCGACACCGTCAAGGAGGTGGACGGCGACGGCGTGGTGTTGCGCACCGTGCCGCGCGCGGCGTTGCGCACCGTGCAGACGCCCCAAGGCTTCGCCCGGGCCGCCCTGGAGCGGGCCCACGCCGCCGCTGGCCCTGAAGGCCCCGCCGGCCCGGTCGACTCGGCAACAGGCGCCGCCGAAGGCCCGGCCGCCACCGACGACGCCGCCCTGCTGGAGTCCCTCGGCCTGCCGGTGATCGTCATCGCGGGGGAGGCGTCCGCCATGAAGATCACCACCCAGTGGGACTACGCCGTCGCCATGGCCATGCTGGGAGACGCCGGATGAACCTCCGCACCGGGATCGGCGTAGACGTGCACGCCTACGCCCCACTGGAGGCCGCCCGTCCCCTGTGGCTGGCGGGCCTGCTCTGGCCGGGAGAGCCCGGCCTGGCGGGACATTCCGACGCCGATGTCGTCGCCCACGCCGCCGCCGACGCCCTGTTCTCCGCCGCCGGTCTTGGCGACCTCGGCTCCAACTTCGGCACCAGCGACCCGCAGTGGGCCGGTGCCGCCGGGGCCACCTTGCTCGCCGAGGCGGCCGCCCGGGTGCGCGCCGCCGGCTTCGCCGTCTCCAACCTCGCCGTCCAGCTGCTCGGCAACCGCCCCAAGCTGGGGCCGCGCCGCGCCGAGGCCGAGGCCGCCCTCAGCGCCGCCGCCGGGGCGCCGGTCACCGTCACCGCCACCACCACCGACGGCCTTGGGCTCACCGGTCGCGGCGAAGGCCTCGCCGCCATCGCAACCGCCCTGCTGGTGGCGCCGACCCGGGTAGATTAGGCCCGTGAGCCTGCGCCTCTACGACACCGCCACCCGCACCCTGCGCGACTTTGTCCCGCTCGCCCCCGGCCGGGTGGGGATCTACGTCTGCGGCGCCACCGTCCAGTCCGCCCCCCACATCGGCCACCTGCGCCCGGCCGTCGCCTTCGACGTGCTGCGCCGCTGGCTGACCGCCTCCGGGCACGATGTCACGCTGATCCGCAACGTCACCGACATCGACGACAAGATTCTGGCCAAGTCGGCCGAGGCTGGCCGCCCCTGGTGGGCGCACGCCCTCGCCATCGAACGGGAGTTCACGGCCGCCTACGACGCCCTCGGCGTGCTGCCCGTCACCTACGAGCCCCGCGCCACCGGGCATGTGACCCAGATGATCGAACTGATCGCGACGCTGATCGAGCGCGGCCACGCCTATGTCTCAACCCCCGGCAATGTCTGGTTCGACGTGGCCTCCTGGGCGGCCTACGGCGAACTCACCAACCAGGGCCGCGACGTTGCGGACGCCCTTGCCGCCTCCCATGCCGCCTCGCTTACCGGAGAGAACGACGACGCAGGCCCGGTGGCGGAGAAGCGCCACCCCCGCGACTTTGCCCTGTGGAAGGCGGCGCGCCCCGGCGAGCCCGCCGACGCCGCCTGGAACACCCCGTGGGGCCGGGGGCGGCCCGGCTGGCACCTGGAATGCTCGGCCATGGCCCACGCCTACCTGGGGGAGACGTTCGACATTCACGGCGGTGGCCTCGACCTGCGCTTCCCGCACCATGAAAACGAGCAGGCCCAGAGCCGCGCGGCCGGATGGGGCTTCGCCCAGACCTGGCTGCATTCGGCGTGGATCACGCAGAGCGGCGCCAAGATGAGCAAGTCCCTCGGCAACGGGCTGCTGGCCTCCGTCGTGCTCGCCACGGCGCCCGCCCCCGCTATCCGCCTGGCCATCGTCTCGGCGCAGTACCGTTCGATGCTCGAATGGACGCCCGAGACCCCCCCCGAGGCGACCGCCACCTGGAAGCGCATCGCCGGCTTCGTCGCCCGCGCCACCGACTACCTCGCCGCTTCCCCAAGCGCAGCCGCCGAGGCGTCGGACTCGGGCGCCGTTGGCCTTGCCGAACTCCCGCCGGGGTTTGTGGCGGCGATGAACGACGACCTCAACGTGCCGGCGGCCCTCGCCGTCGTCCACGAGACGATCGCGCGGGGAAACCAGGCGATCGATGCCGCCGCCGCTCCCGAGGCCGAGGCCTGCCTGCGCCAGGCGCGCGCCATGCTGGAGGTGCTTGGCCTCGACCCCCTCGACCCGCAGTGGGCCGAGGGAGGGGCCGCGTCATCGGGCGAGGGGGACGCCCTGGCCCGGCTGGTGGAGGCCGAGCTGACCGCCCGTGCCGCGGCGCGGGCCGCCAAGGACTGGCCCGCCTCCGATGTGATCCGTGACCGCCTGCTGGCCGCGGGCATCGCGGTGAAGGACACCCCGCAGGGGGCGCGCTGGTCCTTGGGCTGAGCCCGCGGTGAACCGGCGGGGGTCAGCCTGCTGGCAGAATAGGGCGCATGGCAGTTGCGAAGAAGGGTCCCACCAAAGGCACCGGCGGCAAGGGCCGCCGCGCCCTAGCGGGCAAGGGCCCTACCCCTAAGGCGGAGGACCGCACCTATCACCCCGCCTATGCGCGCAAGCAGGCCGCCGAGCGGCGCGTCCAGGCGCAGCAGCGCGCCGGGGCGCGGAAGGGGGTGGCGCGCGGCACCCGCCGGGCCACCGACGGCGTAGAGGTGATCGCTGGGCGCAATGCGGTGCTGGAGGCGCTGCGCGCGGGCGTGCCCATCACCACCGTTTACCTGGCGCACCGCCTGGAGCAGGACGACCGCACCAGGGACATCCTGCAGCTGGCCGCCGCCGCCTCCCTGCCCGTGCTGGAGGCCAGCCGCAGCGAACTCGACCAGTTCACCGAGGGGCAGGCCCATCAAGGCGTCGCCGCCCAGGTGCCCCCCTATGACTACCGCGATGTGGATGACCTCCTCGACCTGGCCGCCCGCACCGACCGGCCGCCGCTGCTGATCGCCCTCGACTCCATCACCGACCCGCGCAACCTGGGCGCGGTGCTCCGCTCGGCCGGCGCCTTCGGCGCGCACGGCGTCATCATCCCCGAACGGCGCGCGGCCGGGGTCACCGCCTCCGCCTGGAAGGTGTCCGCCGGGGCGGCGGCGCATGTGCCGGTGGCCCGCGTCACCAACCTCGCCCGGGCGCTGGCCGACCTGAAGCGGGCGGGCGTGTTTGTGGTGGGGCTCGACGGCGACGGCGACGTATCGGTGCGCGACCTGCCGTTTGCCGAAGACCCGGTGGTGATCGTCGTCGGCTCCGAGGGGGAGGGGATGGGGCGCCTGGTCAAGGAGGCATGCGACTCCATCGCCTCGATTCCCATCGACACTGGCGCCGTCGAATCACTCAACGCCGGCATGGCTGCCGCGATCACCCTCTACGAGATCGCCGCGGCCCGCGCCGCCTAGGCACGCAGGGGCGGGCGGCCCGGCCTGGGGCGAGCGCGGCCCGACAGATCGACCAGTCGGCTAGATCGACCAGTCTTCGGGGGTCTCTCCGCGCCTGCCGTCGGCCTCGGCAATGACCGCCTCGGCGGCGGCGGCCCCGGCGGCGGAGACCGCCTGGAGGACGGTGGTGTCATCGAGGGGGGCATCGGTGTTGCGGAGCAGGTCGAGCTTCTTGGCGTCCTCGGCCTCGATGGCTGCGACCGCGGCCAGCTCGCAGGTGTCTTCCACGGGGGGCAGCTGCATGGCGATGATCTCGGTGTCTCCGGGGAGTTCGTCGAGCAGGGCGGCCTCGTCGGGCCGGTTCGCCAGGACCTCGTCGGCGTAGGTGCGCGCCGCCTCCGGCATGGGGATGTCGCGGCCCTCGGCCACCGAGCGGTACCAGCGGTGATCGAGTACCTCGTGGTAGAGCTGGGCGGGGGCGAGCTTGCCGTGCAGCTCGCGCGGGATGGCGTCGATGGTGGGCTGGAAGGAGTCGACCAGCCAGGAGTGGGCGACAATCTGGTCGGGCTCGTGCTCCATTCCGGTGTGCAGGCGCCAGGAGTCCATGTCGTTGAGCAGGCGGCGGGCCTGTTGGTCCTCGACGTCGAGGCCGGTTAGGCGCAGGAGGCGGCGGGCGTGGTGGCCGGCGTCGACCACCTTCGGCTGAATCTTGACCACATTGCCGGAGGGGTCTTGGGCAATCGAGAGTTCCTCAATGTCGAAGCCCACCTCGTTGAGGCGGCGGATACGCTCGTCCACGCGCCAGCGCTCGTCGGCCGGGTAGGTCTCTACCTCGGTGAGCGTGGCCCATAGTTCGTTGTAGCGGTCAACGAGGGAGTCACCGATGGCGATGAGGTCGATGTCCTCGTCGATCAGCCCGCCGGCCTCTAGGTCGAAGAGTTCGCCGATGATGTTGGTGCGGGCCAGGTCGACGTCGTACTCGCGCTGCCCGCGCGTGAGCTGCTCGTGGATGTCACCGGTCTCGGCGTCCACCAGGTAGGCGGCAAAGCCGCCGGCATCGCGCCGGAACAGAATGTTGGAGAGGGAGACGTCACCCCAGTAGAAGCCGACGAGGTGGAGGCGCACTATCAGGACGGCGGCGGCGTCGATCAACTTGGCCGACGTGTCGGGGCGCACCGACTGGGAGAACACCGCGCGGTAGGGCAGGGAGAAGGGGAGGTGTTCGGTGATGATGCAGCACTCGAGCGGGTTGCCGTCGGGGTCGGTGCGGCCGTCGACCACCGCCACCGGGGTGACGCACGGGACGTCCAGCCGGCCGAGGCGGCGCAGCAGCTCGTACTCGCGGAAGGCGTAGTGGTTGCGGGTCTCCTTGACGGCCAGCACGCGCTGGCCGAGCTTGACGAAGCGGACCGTGTGGCGAGAGATACCGCGGGGGAGGGCGGCCAGCAGGTCTTCTGGCCAGTCTTCCAGCGGGGTGGACCAGGGCAGGTCGAGGAGGGC
>WRIF01000114.1 GCA_009782865.1 Promicromonosporaceae bacterium | reverse complement strand
GGGATGCCGTGGCGCATGATCAGCGGGTTCGGCTTGCCCACAAAATAGGCCTTGGTCTTCGCCGCCAGCTCTATCGGCGCCACTAGCGCGCCGCATGCGGGCGCGATGCCCCCCTCCACCGGGCCGGAAACGTCCGAGTTTGTCCCGATAAGCCGCGCCCCGCCGCAAACCAGCTTTACCGCCCGTTCCAGCGATTCCAGGCTGTAGCCGCGCCCCTCGCCGACCACGACATAGTCGGGGTTAACGTTGTTCATGGTAAAACCTGCGTCGTAGAGCGCCTGTATCAGCCCCGGCTCGCCGATAACATACGCAGAGCCGCCCGGATGCTGCGAGGCGAGGAAACTCGCGGTCGCAAGGGCGCTCGTGTAGAAATGCTCCGGCGCGACGTCGATGCCCAGCCGGGAAAGCTTTTGGGCAAGCTCAACCGGGGAGCGCTCGCTGGAATTGGTCAAAAAAAGGTACGATTTATTGTTTTTATCCAGCCACTCAACAAATTCCCCCGCCCCCTTGAGAAGGTGGTTCCCGTGGTAGACCACCCCGTCCATGTCGATAATAAAGGCTTCTTTCGTCCTTATCTGCTTCAAATTTTTCATAAATATAGTATATAATTATTCACGCTGGCAGACCAGCATAAGCTTGTGTTAAAAAGGAGTATATTAATGAAGTTGATTTTCCTCGGCCCTCCCGGCGCCGGCAAGTCGGTGGTGGGCCGGCGGGTCGCGGAGATTATCGACGCCCCCTTCCGGGACACCGACGACGAGGTGGTGGCGACGGCGGGCAAGCCCATCTCCGACATCTTCACCGAGGACGGCGAACCCGCCTTCCGCGCCCTCGAGGCCGAGCAGGTGGCTACCGCGCTCCAGGGGCACGGGGGAGTGCTCGCGTTGGGGGGAGGGGCCATCCTCGACGGCGGCACACAGCAGCTGCTGCACGCCTACCGGCAGGGCGGGGGAACGGTCGTCTTCCTCGACGTCTCGATCACCGCTGCCGCCCCCCGCATCGGTTTCAACCGCTCTCGCCCCCTGCTGGTCGGCAATCCGCGCGCCCGCTGGATTGAACTGATGCAGGCGCGCCGCCCCATCTACGAGGCCCTCGCCACCCTGACCGTACCCACCGACCACCTCACCTCCGCCGAAACCGCAGAGGTGATAGCAAAGGAGATGGGGCTGTGACCCGAACGGTGACCGTAAGCGGGGAAAAACCGTACGACGTGCTGATTGGCAGCGGCCTCGGTGCCGAGATCCCCTCCCTGATCGGGCCGACGGTGGCACGCATCCTGGTGATCCACCCGGCCTCCGTCGAACCGCACCTGCCCGCGCTGCTGGCCGGGCTGCGCCCCGACCTGCAGGTGCACTGCTTCCAGACCCCCGACGCCGAGGCGCAGAAGACCTCGGCCATCCTAGAGGAGGTGTGGGACCTGTTGGGGGAGCTGGCCTTCACCCGCACGGACCTGATCATCGGCCTGGGGGGAGGGGCCACCACCGACCTGGCCGGGTTCGTGGCCGCCACCTGGCTGCGCGGCGTGCGCTGGCTGGCAATCCCCACCACCCTGGCCGGCATGGTCGATGCCGCCATTGGCGGCAAGACTGGCATCAACACCCCGGCGGGCAAGAACCTGGTCGGCGCGTTCTGGGCGCCGACCGCCGTGGCCTGTGACCTTGACACGCTCCGCACGCTTCCCCGGCGCGACGTGATTGCCGGGCTCGCAGAGGTGATCAAGACCGGCTTCATCGCTGACACCGCCATCCTGCGCCTGGTGGCCGACCACGGCGCCGAGCTGCGCGCCTTCGATGGACCGACCGCCCCCGCCCACCTCATCGAGGTGCTGGCCGAACTCATCTTCCGCTCGGCCGCCGTCAAGGCCGCCGTGGTGGGGGAGGACCTTACCGAGCAGGGCCTGCGCGAGATCCTCAACTACGGCCACACCTTTGGGCACGCCATCGAGCAGGTGGAAGACTACTCGTGGCGGCATGGCGAGGCGGTGGCCGTCGGCATGGTCTTCGTCGCTGAGCTGGCGCGGGCGGCCGGACTGATCGACGCGGGCTTCGTGGACCAGCACCGGCAGGCGCTGGCCGCCGTCGGGCTGCCGACCTCCTACCGGGCGGGCCGTTGGGAGCGGTTGGCGGAGGTGATGCGCCGGGACAAGAAGACCCGCGGCAGCCTCCTGCGCTTCGTGGTGCTGACGGCGGTGGCCGAGCCGTCGCGCCTGGAAGGACCGCGGGCCGAGTGGCTGGAGGCGGCCTATCGGGAAGTGTGCGGCGAGGAGGCGGGGTGAGTCACCCCTACTGGAACAACCTGCGCCCCGACGGCACCCGCGGTGTCATCGCGCTGGCTCATCGCGGCTTCGCCCGGCCCGGCGGCGTGGACTCCGGCATGGAGAACTCCATGTCCGCCTTCCAGGCCGCCGTGGACCTCGGATACCGCTACCTGGAGACGGACTCCCACGGCACGCGGGATGGCGTAGCCGTCGCCCTGCACGATGCGGACCTTGACCGCACCACCGACGCCACCGGCGCCATCGCCGAACTGGCCTGGTCCGAGGTGCGTCGGGCCCGGATTGGCGGCCGGGAACCGGTGCCCCCCCTGCAGGAGGTGCTCGGCACCTTTCCCGACGTCTTCGTCAACATCGACGTCAAGCACCGCTCGGCCATTCAACCGGTGGCGGAGGCCATCGAACGGACCGGGTCGCATGCGCGGGTGTGTGTGACCTCGTTCTCCCGCTTCCGTCGCCTGGCCACCGTCACCCGTCTGAGCGCCCCGGTGGCCACCTCCGCCGCCACCTCGGAGGTGGCCGGGTTCCTCGCCGGGGTCCGCAGCGGCAGTGCCCGGCTCGTCTCAAGTTCGCTGGCACGGGTCGGCGCGCTCCAGGTGCCCCGCCGGCGGGCACTCGGGCCGCTCGGGGCGACGATAGTCGATGCCCGCACCGTCCGCGCCGCCCACTGGGCGGGCAGGCAGGTACACGTCTGGACGCCGAACACCCGGCCGGAGATGGAACTCCTGCTCGACTGCGCGGTAGACGGCATCGTCACCGACCGCGCCGACCTGCTCAAGGACCTGCTAGTGGCCCGTGACCTGTGGCTGGGCGTCTAGCCAGGCCAGCACCGCCTCCAGATAGACGGTTCGAGCGGGCAGGCCAGACAGGCACAGGTCGTGCACGCCGTCGGTGATGCGCAGCACCTCGGTGTGCCGCGACAGCAGGGGAGCCCGGGAGACGATTTGCCGCACATCCAGCACCGAGTCGGTGGTGTGCACCAGGGGATTGTCGGGGCCTTCCTTGCTGGATTCCGCGGCGGCGGCGAGCAGCACCGGGCAGGCCAGGGCCAGCCCGCGCGACACGCGCTCCTGGGCGCGGGTCACGGCCACCAGCCAGCCGGCCCGAATGGGCTGCCCCTCGGGCCGCTTCAGGCTGTGATCGAAGGCCCAGCCTCCGCCGGCGGGGGACAGCAGGCCCTGCACGTAGTACGACGGGCGGTGCGAGAGCTCGGTCAGGGGCCGCATCGGCCCCATCCGCGTCAGCACGGGCGAGGTTACGGCGCGGGCGACGCGCGGCCCGCGCTGCTCTAGGAACGGCGAGTTCAGCAGGAGGGCGTCGGGGCCGCGCAGGGGTCCGGCGGCGTGCCGGTGGGCATGAGCCCAGAGCGACGCCGTCAGGCCGCCCGTCGAATGAGCGTGGACGATCAGCGGCAGGTCGGGGTGGGCCGTCCGCAGGTACGACGACGCGGCCGAGATGTCGGCCGCCTGCTGGCGCAGGTCGGTAACGAAGTGCGGAACCTGCTCGGGCAACAGCGAACGGCCGGCGGCCCGCAGGTCCACCGCGTAGAAGAGGTAGCCGGCGGCGGTGAAGGCCTCGGCCAGGTGCCGCTGGAAGAAGTAGTCGTTGTACCCGTGCACGTGGAGCAGCACCCCGCGCGTTGGGGCGGGCGCCACCGTCGACCTGATCAGCGTGGCCGGGCCGAGCGGCGCCACCTGAAAGCCGTCGCCGAGCAGGTGGTCGGCGGCGAAGGTCGGCGTCTCGGTCACCATCACATGTTAGTGGCGACGGGCCGCCTTCCGGCACTGGTGGGGCGACAGAGTGCGCCCTTCTTGTCGGCGGGAGTGTTTGTCTCGGGCCACAGATCGCGGGTCGGCCGGCCGGTTAGGAGATGGCTGGTAGACGTGCTAGATTACTCGGCGCACCGATGCTGCGAACAGCGGCGGAGGTCCACCGGTCCAGGTGGCGGAATTGGCAGACGCGCTAGCTTGAGGTGCTAGTGCCCGTATTAGGGCGTGGGGGTTCAAGTCCCCCTCTGGACACCAGATGTTTCTAGGCAGACCCCTAGTTTGGGGCGTCGATGCCCAACAGCACCCGCAGGCGAGCCACATGCCCGGTGGCCTTGACGTTGTACCTGGCCAGCACCACCTTGCCGTCAAGCCCAATCACCACCGTGGAGCGCAACAGGCCGACATGCTCCTTGCCGTAGAGTTTCCTGATTCCCCAGGCGCCGTAGGCGTCGGCCACGGCGTGATCGGGGTCAGAGGCCAGTGGGAAGGTCAGGGCCTCCTGCGTGGCAAACCGCTGCAACTTCTCGGGCTTGTCCGGCGACACTCCCACCACCGCATATCCCTTGGCGGTCAGGGAGGCCAGGGAATCACGGAAGTCGCAGGCCTCGGTGGTGCAGCCCGGCGTCAGCGCGGCGGGGTAAAAGTAGACGATGACGCCCTCGCGGGCAGACTCCAACAGGCCCGCCAGGCTGACCGTCTGGGCGGGGCCAACCGCCGGAAGGGTAAAGGCGGGGGCCGTCTGGCCAACCATTAACTGTGCCATCTGCCCACCCTAGCAGGGCGCGGCTACACGCCGCTGATGTCGAAGCTGACCTCTGCAGGCTGGACAGATCCCTCGCGGACGTAGGTGTAACGGTTTGTGGTTCCCATCTGGGTGAGGGACAGGGTCATGGTGTTTGAGAGCCCGAGCACGTCCTCCAGCGTGAGGACGGCCGGACCGCCGCTGGACAGGGACAGCAGCACGTTTCGACCGTCGTAGCGCCAGTGCAGGGGTTCTGCCGACATCGCCGACGCGGCGGTACCGTCTGCGCGGAACTCCCACCACACCTCGCCGTCGCCCGGCCACACCCAGCGTCCGACCAGGCTCGCGGCCACGTCGTCGTGGGCGTCGCCGCCCTCGACCTCCGCCCAGAAGGTCTGGGTCGACACCGTCTCCAGCCTGATGTCGGTGGTCCACAGCTCATGCCCCTCGATCACCAGGAGGCTGAGAACGTCGTCATCGGTGTGCATGGAGCGCAGGTAGAGCTGGGTGATGTAGTCGCCATGGGGGCTCGGTTCCCAGCAAGACTGAATCTCGATGATCTCTGCGGTGTCGTTCGGCAGCTCCAGGCAGGTCATGCCGACGCCGGCGAAGAGGTCGACAAACTCAAGCAGGTCACCTCCGAACGCATCCATGGTCGCCGCGAACGGCAACGACACGGACGTGATGTGGGCCTCCTGGCCTCGATTGAAGCCACTCAGCTCCTGGACCATGCTGCTTTCGTCAAACGAGAGGGTGAAGTCACCGGGCACGGTGATCACATACCCGCCGAGGGTCACCTGAACCTCGACCTCCGGATCGCATTCCGCGTCGACGCACGCCGTCGAGGCCTGCGGCTCAGGTTCCGGTTCTGGTTCTGGTTCTGGCTCGGGTTCGGGCTCCGGTTCAGGTTCCGGCTCGGGAACCACCCTCTGCGCGAGCTGCGCGGGGGCCCTTTCCTCTTCGCCCGCGTCGGCCGCCGAGGCCCCGC
>WRIF01000113.1 GCA_009782865.1 Promicromonosporaceae bacterium | reverse complement strand
TGATCCGGGGCGGCCTCAACAAAGATGCCCACCGGAACCGAATCGTCCATCAACGACTCGAGGTCAGAGGTGAACATGTTGAGCACGGCCGCCTGCACGATCGGGTGGTCCGGCTCCAGCCAGCGCCCGATATAGGCCTCGGCATAGACCTGGGTCGCCTCGATGGCCTCACTGATCGTCTCCGCGATAGCGGGGTCGGCGGGGGCCGGGGCATCGGGCATCTGGATCTGTTCGAGCAACTCACGCATCACGGCGGCGGTCTGCAGCAGATCCTCACGCTGCTCGGGGGTGGTGCGGGCCTCGGTCGCCAAGACGTGAGCCGCCCGCTCAAGCTGATACTCGGCGGCCGTCTGGGCGGTGTCCAAGGTGAGCAGCGGGGAGTCCTCGTCCTGGCCGGGGACGGCGTCTGCCGGGGCCGCGGTGAGGGTGGCCGCCTCGGCTCCGTCCTGGCCGTCGCGCTCGGCGGCGCGGGAGACCAGGGCGCCACGGTCAACCACCGGCAGCCCGCCGGCCAGGGTGATCGGTCGCGGGTCTTCGCCCTCTTCCGCGGCGGCCTCCTGGCCGCCCGAGAAGTTCAGGAAGGTGGCCAGGATGATCGCACCGGTGACCGCGGCGATCGAGCCCTGATGCACCATTCGATTCTGGGAGGCAAACCTACGAGGCCCGGAGTCGGCATCCCGGCGCGCGGCGCGCGTGGAGGAGAGGCCTGGTGCGGCGGCCGACGAGTCGGCGGCGTCGTCCTGCCCGGCCAAGACGGGGGCCCACAGCGGGGTCGCCGCGCCCTCACAGGGGGCGGGAGCGGCCTCTGCATTCACCTGTTGGCTGGCGCGCCGCTCGGCCCGGGTCAGCAGAGGAGCAGGCGAAAGGGGGGCAGGCGAACGCAGCGAGGCGCGGCTCGGGTACTGCTTAGGCATTCAGACGTCCCTGCTGGGCAACATTTCCACCGTCAAACCTAGGCCAGGCGGCGCCGGACACCACCCTGGCTGTCGCGATGTGAGCGCCTAGCCTGCGTCCCCTGATCATCATCCAATCGGTAGACCGGTGGCCCCCTTCGGCCGGGAGTTCGGCCCGTGAACGCCCCCACCCCGGGGCCGAGTCGCGAGCCAGTGGCCTGCGCTATTCGCGCCAGGGCTGCAGGGGCACTAATGGCGCCATGTAGTGTTCCTCACATGTTCAGATTCGACCGCCTAGTAGTTATCGGGCGCTGACTGACGACAACGCCACCGCGATTAGTCAGCCAGCGCGCTTCCCCTCTGTTTGCAACCAGCAAGGATCGGTTGCCAGAGGGTTTTTCATTGCTCTAACCTCAAGTCACACCCAAGCTGAACCGGCAGGAGCTGCGCCAATGTCACAGAGCCAAGCTGTCCCGATCCCGCGTGCCCCGGCGGCGCGGGTGGCCCCAGAGCGGAGGGACCCAGAGCGGAATGCCGCCCCCGTAGTCCCGACGATCAGCGAGCCGATGTCTGGCGCCCAGTCGGTGATCCGCTCCCTGGAGGAGGTCGGCGCAGAGGTGGCCTTCGGCCTGCCCGGCGGCTGCATCCTGCCCGCCTATGACCCGCTGCTTGACTCCAAGCGGCTGCGCCACATCCTGGTGCGCCACGAGCAGGGGGCCGGGCACGCCGCCAGCGGCTACGCCCAGGCCACCGGCAAGGTGGGCCTCACCATCGTCACCTCCGGGCCCGGCGCCACCAACCTGGTGACCGCCCTGGCCGACGCCAACATGGACTCGGTGCCAATGGTGGCCATTACCGGGCAGGTGGGCGCCTCCGCCATCGGCACCGATGCCTTCCAGGAGGCGGACATCGTCGGCATCACCATGCCGATCACCAAGCACTCCTACCTGATCAAGGACGCCCAGGAAATCCCGCGCGTCATCGCCGAGGCATTCCATCTCGCCGAGACCGGGCGTCCGGGCCCCGTGCTGGTGGACATCGCCAAGACGGCGTTGGCCGCGCCGACCACGTTCACCTGGCCAAACGAGTTTCAACTGCCGGGGTACCGCCCCGTCACCAAGCCCCACGCCAAGCAGATTCGGGAGGCCGCCCAGGCGATGGCCGCCGCCAAGCGCCCGGTGATCATGGCCGGAGGCGGCGTGATTCGCGGTCAGGCCTGGGATCAGCTGCGGCGGCTCGTCGACCTGTCCGGGGCGCCGGTGACCACCACGCTGATGGCGATGGGCGCCATCCCCGACACCCATCCGCAGCACCTGGGCATGCCCGGCATGCACGGCACCGTCGCCGCCGTGGCCGCCCTGCAGAAGGCCGACCTGATCATCGCGCTCGGCTGCCGCTTTGACGACCGGGTCACCGGCCTGCTCCCGAGCTTCGCCCCCCATGCCGCCGTCATTCACGCAGACATAGACCCCGCCGAGATCGGCAAGAACGTGCCCGTCGACGTGCCGATCGTCGGTGACCTGCGCGAGGTCCTGGCCGATCTGATTCCGGCCCTTGCCGCCGAGCAGGACCGTGTGGGCCTGCCCGACCTGGCCCCCTGGTGGCACCAGATTGACCAATGGCGGCAGAACTACCCGCTCGGTTGGGACGAACCCACCGATGGCCTCCTCAGCCCGCAGGGGGTGATCAAGCGGATTGGCCAGTTGGCCGGTCCCGAGGCGGTGATCGTCTCCGGAGTTGGCCAACATCAGATGTGGGCCTCGCAGTTCATCGATCATGAACGCCCCCGCACCTGGATCAACTCCGGGGGCCTGGGCACCATGGGCTTTGCAGTACCGGCGGCGATGGGGGCCAAGGTGGGGCGCCCCGACGCGGCGGTCTGGGCGATTGACGGCGACGGCTGCTTCCAGATGACCAACCAGGAGCTGGCCACCTGCGTGCTCAACGACATCCCGATCAAGGTGGCCATCGTCAACAACGGCGTCCTTGGCATGGTGCGGCAGTGGCAGACCCTCTTCTACAACGAGCGCTACTCCAACACCTTCCTCAACACCGGCCATGGCTCGCGGCGCGTCCCGGACTTCGTCAAGCTCGCCGAAAGCTACGGCGCGGTTGGCCTTCGCGCCGACACGCCGGCCGACGTCGATGCGACCATCGCTAGGGCCAACGAGATCGACGACCGCCCCGTGGTCATCGACTTCACCGTCTCCGACAAGGCCCTCGTCTGGCCGATGGTCCCCGCCGGCGTCTCCAACGACCAGATTCTCTACGCCCGGGGGCTGTCCCCGGAGTTCGACAGGGAGGACTGACATGTCACGCCACACCCTTTCCGTGCTGGTCGAAAACAAGCCCGGCGTACTCACCCGGGTGGCCGGCCTGTTCGCCCGCCGCGCCTTCAACATCCACTCCCTGGCCGTCGGCACCACCGAGCACGAGAACATCTCGCGCATCACCATCGTGGTGGACGTCGAGTCGGCGCCCCTCGAACAGATCATCAAGCAGCTCAACAAGCTGGTCAACGTGATCAAGATCGTCGAACTTGTAAACGAGACGTCGATCCTGCGCAAGCTTCTGCTCGTCAAGGTCCGCGCCGACGCCCAAACCCGTTCGGGCGTCCTTGAGGTGGTCAACCTGTTCCGGGCCCATGTTGTCGACGTCTCCGTCGATTCGGTAGTGGTCGAGGCCATCGGCCCCAACGCCAAGCTCGAAGCCCTGCTCGCCGCCCTGGAACCATACGGGGTCCGCGAGATTGTCCAATCCGGAACCATCGCGATTGGACGTGGCGCCCGCTCCATCACCGACCGCGCCGCCCCCCGCTCTGCCCATCACCCTCCCGCCGTACAGATATAGGAATGAACCCCAATGGCTGAACTTTTTTACGATGACGACGCCGATCTGGCCCTTCTTGAGGGCAAGCAGATCGCCGTGATCGGCTATGGCTCTCAGGGCCACGCCCACGCCCTCAACCTGCGCGACTCCGGCCTGAACGTGCGAGTGGGCGCCCGTCCCGGCCTCTCGTTCGACAAGGCCGCCGCCGACGGCTTCACCGTGCTGCCCGTGCGCGAGGCCGTCGAGGACGCCGACGTGGTGGTGCTGCTCGCCCCCGACCAGTACCAGCGCCACATCTGGGCAAACGACATCGCCCCGGTGATCAAGGACGGCGCCACCCTGGTGTTCGGCCACGGCTTCAACATTCGTTTCGGCTACATCACCCCGCCGGCCGGCCTCGACGTCATCATGGTCGCACCGAAGGCGCCCGGGCACACGGTCCGCCGCGAGTACGTGGCAGGCCGCGGCATCCCGGACATCATCGCCGTCGAGCAGGACTCCACCGGCCACGCCTGGGACTACGCCCTGGCCTACGCCAAGGGCATCGGCGGCACCCGCGCCGGCGTCATCAAGACCACCTTCACCGAGGAGACCGAGACCGACCTCTTCGGTGAGCAGGCCGTCCTCTGCGGGGGCGTCTCCCACCTGGTACAGGCCGGATTCGAGGTGCTGACCGAGGCCGGATACCAGCCGGAGATCGCCTACTTCGAGGTGCTGCACGAGTTGAAGCTGATCGTCGACCTGATGTGGGAGGGAGGAATCGCCAAGCAGCGTTGGTCCGTCTCCGACACCGCCGAGTACGGCGACTACGTCTCCGGCCCGCGCGTGGTCACCCCGGCCGTCAAGGAGTCGATGCGGGAGATCCTCGCCGACATCCAGGACGGCACCTTCGCCAAGCGCTTCATTGCCGACCAGGAGGCGGGTGGACGTGAGTTTCTGGCCCTGCGCGCCGCCGAGGCCAAGCACCCCATCGAGACCACCGGCCGCGCCCTGCGCAGCCACTTCGCCTGGAGCCAGCCCGACGCTGATTTCATCGACGCCTGATCCGGGTCAAGCCCCGGAGTCAAGCGTCTCGACACGGCGCCCTGTGGGGGGCTAAGCCCCCTACACCCCCATCTCTGAAGGGTCCGGGCCAACCCCGGAGGGCTAGTCCTCGCGCTGGCAGAGAGCCGCCGCCGGAACACCCCGGCGGCGGCTCTCTATTTTGGTGCGGCAACTGCGAGGACGGCTCTCCCGGGGCCGACCTAGGCTGAGGTCATGGACTGGATCGAGAGAATGAACGCCGCGGTGGCCTACCTGGAGGACCACCTGACCGAGGAGCTGGACATAGAGGCGGTGGCCCGCGTGGCGCACTGCTCCCCGTATCACTTTCAACGGATCTTTCCGTTCATGACGTCGCTCACGCTTGCCGAGTATGTGCGCCGGCGCCGCATGTCGCTGGCGGCCGTCGAACTGCGCGACCCGGGGGCGCGAGTGCTCGACGTGGCCATCAAGTACGGCTACAGCTCCCCGACGGCCTTCAACCGTGCCTTCCAGGCCGTTCACGGCATCGCCCCGTCGCTGGTGCGCCTGGACGGCACCACGGTCAAGTCATACCCTCCGGTCACCTTCACCATGTCGGTCACCGGCCGCGAGGAACTGCGATACCGGGTCGAGGAGGCCGCGGCGTTCCGAGTGGTGGGCGTCTCGGTGCAGGCGGAGATGAACGTGGAACCCGATCCGAATCCCATCCTGCAGCTGTGGGAGGTGGCGGCGCGCACCGGCATCCTCGAACGCCTGGTCGAACTGGGTGACGAAACGCCGAGCGGCCTGGTCGCGGTCATGGTGCCCGACCCAGGCAGCGACCTGACCTCCTGGCGGTACCTCCTGTCGGCGGTCAGCAGCAAACCGGTCCCCGACGGCATGGAGGAATACACCGTGGCGCCCTACACCTGGGCCATCTTCCCCGCCGACGGCGGTGGCACCGAGGCGATGACGGCCATCTGGGAGCGCATCGCCAAGGAGTGGCTGCCCACCTCCGGCTATGAGTACGCCGACGGCCCGGACATGGAGGTCTATCT
>WRIF01000112.1 GCA_009782865.1 Promicromonosporaceae bacterium | reverse complement strand
GGTGCCGTCGCCCCGCCGCGGCATCTCAATTGCGGTGTCGGTGGAGACTCCGGAATCGGTGTCAGAGTTGGTGAAGATCTCGGCCGTCCAGGACAGAGAGTTCTCGATCTCGGCCGTTGGGCGGTCGGCGGCTATCGCCCCAGCGGCGCCGTCGCGCAGGGCCGTCAACACCGGCGCCTCATCGTGTGCCGGGAGCGGAGCCTCCGCGATCTCGATGGTCGCCTGGTTGTCCAGTTGCACCCCGGTGGGGGCGGTCATCGCCACCCGGGTGGTGTAGGTGATGGTGCCGATGTTGCCATTGCCCTGTGCCCGATTGGTCCACGCCACAGCAACGGTCTCGGCGGACGGGGTGAAGATCAGCACCGCCGGCGCGGACTCGGGATCCCCACAGACTCTCCCGGACGGGCCGGGGATGGCAGGGGTGACGGTCATGGTCCAGCCCTGGGTGGTGTTCACCGGCGAGGTGACGCAACGGTCTAGCTCCACAGTGATGGTCGGGGTCACCAAGGTAGAGGTGTTGGGCATTCCGACCACGGCGGCCCTGACTTGATGCACCAAGACATCGCCCACCTGCGCGATCGGCATGGGTCCAGACACTGCGGTGCCATCGATGTGGGTCACCGTGTTGGTGATCGTGACGGCCGGAACACGCGGCAGCGACAAGATCACTGAGGAAGACATGGTGTCGGCGGTGACATTGCCGCCCTGCACCCGCCCGTACACCATGACGTTGGTGACCATTGCTCCATCGAGGTTCTCGTCGATGTCGGTGCGGATGGTCAAGGGCACATCGATGATCAGGTTGCCGGCACCCTCCTGAGTCCCGAAGGGGATCGATCCTGGAGCGAACACCACGCGGAAGGCGCGGGCGTCGGCCTGCGGGGTGGTGGTCCAGCCGGGGGCTGCCGGGTTGGCGACCTGGGCCGGGGTTCTTGCTTCCAGGTGCCATTGCGCGGTCCACGAGGCGGCCGGCACCGGCACTCCGGCCAGGGTGATGATCAGGGGGCGAGCGGGATCAAACTGCTGCTGTGACGAATCCCAGGTATCGCCCACAACCAACTGATCGGGGGCCGTGGTGTTGGGCGTGATCACCAACAGGCGGCTGGTCAGCTCGGTGCCGGGGGCAACGGAGGCCGAGGGGCGCGTGCCTGAGGCAGGCACCGACCGTTGTTGCAATGAGGCCCCTGCGGAGGCCGACACGTTGGCGGGCTCCCAAATGGTCACCGTCGAATCCCATGGCCCAAAGATGGACTTGTTGAACACTCCAAGCGGGGGAACCTCCGGACGGGAAACCCGCACGGCGGTGAAGTCATTGTTCGGCCACGGCCGACCGCGCTGCGAACCGGTTGCCGGATCTTGGGTGCTGAAGTCGGCACCCTGCCCGTCACCGGGCTGCCATCCCGTGCCATTGTTCAAGAGGGCCCCATCACCCATGAACGACGAGGGGTCCACAATCACCCGCACCGCATAGTCGACGGTGGTGCCGACCGGCTGCTCTGGCCAGGGCTGGTTCAGGTCGAAGTCGATCCTTACCTGACCGTGGTTGGTGCCAAGCGACAGCAAGCCCTCGGCACTCGGTGTGGCCGGCGCCCCGTTTACTCGCCAGGTGGTGGTGTCGGGGAAACCGGAGACATCCAGCGATCCACTCCAAGCCCCGGCCACCGAAACACCTGAGGTTGGCGAGAAGCCCGCCCAACTGAGCGGCAGCGGAACCGCGAGGAAATGCCCAACGGCAGGGGCCGACCACGCCGACGCCGAGAAGTTCTGAATGGTGCCGGCCGCATTGAGCCGAATGTTTGGCGGCTGGAGCATGACAACGTCGGCTGAGGGAGCCGATACGACGGTGACCGGGTCTGCAT
This sequence comes from Promicromonosporaceae bacterium, assembly GCA_009782865.1. Lineage (GTDB taxonomy): Bacteria > Actinomycetota > Actinomycetes > Actinomycetales > Cellulomonadaceae > Xylanimonas. Next base: position 3,926 of record WRIF01000112.1, on the reverse strand, counting down.
GGCTGCTTGAGAATGGCCCGCGTCCGGCCACACCTACGTCGATCGAGGTGGTCTGGTTGCGGATCACCCGGCCGCCGGTGTCGCGGCCGTGCAGCACCAGGGGCACGGTGAACGACTCGACCGCCCCGGCCGGGACCAGGAACACGCAGGTGTCGGCGTGGCGGAAGGCCTCCACGAAGCGGCCGTTGCGGCAGAGCTGATCTCCGGCGGTGCGCCACTCGAGGTACTCGGGCGTCTCGATGGCCACCGCGACCTGGCGGGCGGTGCCGGCGCGGAAGGCCAGTTCGACCTCGTAGAGCACCACGTCATGGGAGGAGACCACGCCGTCGTAGGGGCCGTCGTCACCGACGGCAAAGCCGTTGGCGGTGTTGACGAATGAGGCCGAAGAGGTGCCGTGACCCGAGCCGGTCGACACCAGGGAGATCGAGGCCGTGGTCCACGGGTCGGGCACCGCCGCCCCGGCCGGCGCGATCAACGTGGCCGCCGCGATGGCGGCGACGGTCGCGGACGCGACTCCTCCGGCAACGCCCCGGCGGGCTCGACGGGTCCAAGTGGCGGGACGGGCGGTATAACGGGTCACGATCACTGTCACTTCCTGGAAACCCACACGGACACCTACGTTGTACCCGGCGGATCGCACTGTAATTTCACTGGCCTTCCGGGGAAACTACTCCCGGGGTGGCCAGTATTCGGCACCACAACGCCGGAGAGCAAGCAGGTGTCGCACAGGTCACGTCAGGCCTGGCGCGGGATGCGTGACGAATCGCTCGTTTTGACTCAGGACATCTGTCCCAGCCGCCAGGGAGTCAAAACGTCGAGAGACTCTGGTCAGCGCGGGGAGACGGACGGCCCACCCCCGCGAGGGTGGCGGGCGCTGGGTCGAGGGGTGGTACGCGGCCGTCCGCTAGGCGTCGATGCGGGCGCGGTCCAGGCTGGCCGCCCCGGCAATGATGAAGTCCTTCCGGGGGGCGACCTCTGAGCCCATCAACAGCTCGAACACCCGCTCGGCGGCCTCGGCCTGCTCGATGCGCACCCGTCGCAGGGTGCGGTGGCGCGGGTCCATGGTGGTGTCGGCCAGCTGGTCGGCGTCCATCTCACCGAGGCCCTTGTAGCGCTGGATGTCTTCCTTGTACTTGCGTCCCGAACGCTTCAATCCCCCCAGTGTCTCGGCGAGTTCGGCGTCGGAGTACGTGTAGATGTACTCCTTGTCCCGGCCGCGCCCGCCCAGCACCTCGACCCGGTGCAGCGGCGGGACGGCGGCGTAGACCCGACCCTCCTCGACCAAGGGGCGCATGTAGCGGTAGAACAGGGTGAGCAGCAGGGTGCGGATGTGGGCGCCGTCAACATCGGCATCGGTCATCAGCACGATTCGGCCGTAACGCGCCGCCTCCAGGTCGAAGGAGCGGCCCGAGCCCGCGCCAATCACCTGGATAATCGAGGCGCACTCGGCGTTGCGCAACATGTCGGAGATGGACGCCTTCTGGACGTTGAGGATCTTGCCGCGGATCGGCAGCAGCGCCTGAAAGTCGCTGGAACGGGCGAGCTTGGCGGTGCCGAGGGCAGAGTCGCCCTCCACGATAAACAGTTCGGAACGCTGCACGTCATCGGTGCGGCAGTCGGCGAGCTTGGCCGGCAGGGAGGAGGTCTCCAGGGCGTTCTTGCGCCGCGAAATCTCCTTCTGCTTGCGGGCCGAGACGCGGGCCCGCATCTCAGAGACCACCTTCTCCAGCAGCAGGGCGGCCTGCGCCTTCTCGTCGCGCTTGGTGGAGGTGAGGATCTTGGTCAGTTCCCGGTCGACCACCCGCGACACGATGCCACGGACGGCGGCCGTGCCCAGGATTTCCTTGGTCTGCCCCTCAAACTGCGGCTCGGCCAGGCGCACGGTCACCACGGCGGTGAGCCCCGCCATGACATCGTCCTTCTCAATCTTGGTCTCGGTGGTCTCCTTGGCCGAGATCTTCAGGCGACGGGCGTTGGTGTCGATCTGCTTGCGGAGCAGCTTCAGCAGGCCGGCCTCGAAGCCGGCCAGGTGAGTTCCACCCTTGGCGGTGTTGATGATGTTGACGAACGAGCGGACCTCGGTGTCGTAGCCGGTCCCCCACCGCAGGGCGACGTCCACGACACACTCACGCTGCACCTCCTGGGAGGTCATGTGGCCCCGGTCGTCGAGCACGGGAACCGTCTCGGTGAAGGTCTCGGCGCCGAGCAGCGACCAGGTGTCGGTCAGCGGGGTGTCGTGGGCGAGGAACTCCACGAAGTCGCGGTTGCCGCCGGTGTGCAGGAAGGTCTCGACCCGGGGTTCGGAGCCACGCTCATCACGGAGCACAATCTTCAGGCCCGGCACCAGGAAGGTGGTCTGGCGGGCGCGGGTGACCAGGTCATCGTACGAGCAGGTAGCGGACTTCAAGAAGATCTGGCGATCGGGCCAGTAGCGCACGCGCGTGCCGGTAACGCCCTTCTTGGTCTTGCCGACTATCGTCAGCTCGCTGCGCTCGGTGAAGGCCGTGAACTTCGCCTCGGGAGACGGCCCGGCGGCGCCGTCGGCGAAGATGCCGGGCTCACCGCGGTGGAAGGTCATGCGGTGGGTCTTGCCGGCACGATCCACCTCGACGTCGAGGCGCGACGACAGGGCGTTGACCACCGAGGCGCCGACACCGTGCAGCCCTCCGGCGACCTTATAGGTACCGCCACCGAACTTACCGCCGGCATGGAGCACGGTGAAGATGACCTCCACGGCCGGGATGTTCAGCTTGGGATGCATGCCGACGGGCATACCGCGTCCGTTGTCGTGTACCGCGATGGAGTTATCGGGCAGAATCTCGACCCGGATATGGTCGCAGACCCCGATCAAGGTCTCGTCGATGGCGTTGTCCACGATCTCGGTCAGCAGATGATGCAGGCCCCTGGAGCTGGTGGTGCCGATATACATGCCCGGCCTGAGACGCACCGGCTCTAAGCCTTCGAGGATCTCGATATCCTCGGCGCCATAGCTTTCGATGTCCAGGGCATGAGGCAGGTTAGGCAAAGGATTCGGATTGGACATAGATACGCTCCTTATTTGATGTACGAGTGGATGTATGCCTCATTATAACAGAAATCACGCTGTCTAGCAAGGCTTGAAGACAGCGTGAGTGCTGCAGAGAAGGAGATTGACGAGTCTTTGGAGGATGAAAAATCGCATCTATCCCATGACGGCGCTGGCACTATCGGCTCTGCTTTCGATAACCATAAAGCGCCCCAGAATCTTAGCAAACTCATGGAGGGTTTCTAAAGCAGCAGGGCTATGCTGATATCCGGCCTCCAGGCTGGCGCAGTAGACAGATGAAGCGAGCAGCAGAGCCGGATAGCCTGTTCTCGTGAGCGCTGTGTACTGGAGGAGGCTATCGATGGTCGAAACCATCGTCACCGCTGTGTTTCGATCGAGATATTGCTCGGTATACCGAGTAAAGCGGAGCAGTTGCTCGAGTCGTCCCTTTCCTTTGTCGCTGAAGAACTTCTCTTTCTGCCAGGGTAAGGTCATTCTGGAGCGGGTATCCAAGACGAGACCGAACTCCATAGCTCGTTCATCGAGAGTTTTTAGCACGACCTTGACCTCTTTCCATAAAGAGAGGCTGTTCTTATTGCTCCAAGCGGTGAATTGCGAGGGCGACATGCCTTCTTTCAGGTCTGTGGGGCAGAGAATGCTGCATAGAGATCCGGCGACATCCGTCGCTGCTCCCTCGGAATCGAGCATACGCAGCAGAGGCTCCTCCTGTTCATGCACCTCTGCAGCCATTGCGCCTAGCACACCGCAACATAGAAGAGAGGTAAACAAACATTGCACGAGATGAGCGGCGTCGACCCGACCAGTCTGCGAGAGAATCCAATAATCCAGGAAGAGATCGCCCTCGATGGCCAGTTCTGGATCGAAGGTGAGAGAGGATTCG
>WRIF01000111.1 GCA_009782865.1 Promicromonosporaceae bacterium | reverse complement strand
CTCCTCGAGCGAGGCTTCCTTGTGGGCGATCCGCAGCTCGCCGGCCTCGCGGAGATGGGTGGGGACGTCGGGGCCAAGGATCTCGAAGGCCCGGCGCACCTTGGCCCCGGCGGCGACGGCGGCCCGGGCCGAGCGTCGAATGTTGGCGTCGTCGAAGTTGGCCAGGCGGTTGGCGGTGCCGCGCACCTCCCGGCGGGCGCGCCGCTCCTCCCAGATGAGGCGGGTCTCGTGGGCGCCCATCTGGCCGAGCAGGCTGGAGATGGCCTCGCCATCCTTGATGACAATGCGGACCGAGTCCCGGACCTCGCGCGACTTGGCGACCACGCCGAGGTGGCGGGCGCAGTTGACCAGTGCCAGGGCGGTCTCTGAGCCAGGGCAGGTCACCTCCAGGGACATGGAGCGTCCCGGCTCGGTCAGCGATCCGGCCACCAGGAAGGCGCCTCGCCACACATGGGCCGCCACCTGACGCGCCTGACGCAGCAGCTGCGGGTCGAGGCCAATGGTGGGGCGGCCGAACTTGTCCAGCAGGCCGGTCTGGCGGGCCAGGGCGTCGCCATCGGTGACGTAGCGCAGCACATAGCGGGGGGCGCGCCTGATCCCGCCGGGCTGCACCTCGATCCGTTCCGGGTGGTAGCCATACATCTCCGCGATGTCGGCCTCCAGGCGGTCGGCGGCGGGCTCGCAGTCGACCTCGGCCTCGACCACGGTCGATCCGCGGGAGCGTTGCAGGGCGTTGGAGTAGCGCAGCATCGCCGCCACCTCAGCCTTGCGGCACGGGATCTTGATCACCTTGACGGCGGCAAGTTCTTCTTTCAGCTGAGCGGTGAGGGCCATCTGCGCAGTTTAGGCAACGTCGCCGACCACCGAGTCAAAAAGGTCGCGATACGCCGCTGCTAGGCGCAGTGGGTCGTGACGGGCGGTGCCGTCGCCCAGGGCCACCTGGCGCATCACCAGGGAGGCGCCGAGGGCGCGGGCGGCATCTTCGGCGGCGTCGATGTCTTCGATGGTGCTCGGGTCGGCGAGCACCACGTCGATCCGCAGTTCGGGGTCGTGGCGGTTCAGGGCAACCAGATGGTCGACGGCGGTCAGGCCGTCGGTCTCCTTTTCGGCGCGCAGGTTTAGCGCCAGGCAACGTCGGGCCGGGGTGTGGTTGAGGGCCTCGCGCACCGCCGGAACCAGCAGATGCACCAGCACGGAGGTGTACCAGGAGCCGGGGCCGAGCACCACCCAGTCGGCCTGGTTGATCGCCTCGACCGCCTCGGGGCAGGCGGGGGGATCGGCGGGAATCAGGCGCAGCCGTTCGATGCGCGCGGAGGTGGAGGCGACGTTGACCTGCCCGACCACGGTGCGCTCGGTGCCCCCCGAGACGTCGGCCTCGACCACGAGCGGGGTGGTGCTGAGCGGCAGCACCCGGCCGCGGGCGGACAGCAGGCGGCCGACCCAGTCGAGCCCGGCGACCGAGTCGCCGGTGATCTCCCACATCGTGGAGATGAGCAGGTTTCCCAGGGCGTGATTGTCGAGGGGGCCCGTCGAGTGGAAGCGGTGCTGCATGACGGCTGCCCACAGCCTGCCCCACTCGGAGTCGTCGGTCAGGGCGGTCAGCGCCATTCGCAGGTCGCCGGGGGGCAGGCCGCCCAGCTCGGCACGCAGCCGGCCCGATGAGCCGCCATCGTCGGCCACCGTGACCACCGCGGTCAGCCGGTCAGAGACGTGCCGCAGGGCGCGCAGGGTGGCGCTCAGGCCGTGTCCCCCGCCGAGGGCGACGACCTTGGGCGACTGCGATCCGACCGGCATGGCCCTACTCTGCCATCTCCCCGGCGGGTTGCGCCGGATGCAGGGCGCCATACACCGTCCGGGCCAGGGCCGGGCCGATTCCGCGCGCGGCGGCGATCTCGTCCACCCCCGCCAGCTTGAGTCGCTTGAGGGAGCCGAAGTGACGCAGCAGCTCCTTGCTGCGGATGGGGCCAAGACCGGGGATGTCGTCAAGCGCCGAGGCGGTCATGCCCTTGGACCGGGCCTTGCGCATGGTGGTGATGGCGAAGCGGTGGGCCTCGTCGCGCAGGCGCTGCATCAGGTAGAGGCCCTCGGAGGTGCGCTCCAGGACGATGGGAGTGCGGCGGCCGGGCAGGTAGATCTCCTCGAACTTCTTGGCCAGGCCGCACAGGGGCACGTCGGTGATTCCCAGCTCGTCGAGGGCGCGCCTGGCGGCGTTGACCTGCGGGATGCCGCCATCGACTATCACCAATTGCGGCGGGTAGGCGAACCTGCGCTTGCCTGGAGCCTCGTCTCCCAGTTCGCCGTCCAGGTCGCCGTACCGCTCGGCATCGGTGAGGTAGCGGCGAAAGCGGCGGGTGATCACCTCGAACATCGCGGCCGAGTCGTCGCGATTGCCGTCGCTGGCGTCGGCGCCACCGTGTTCGAAGCCGCCGGCGAGCGACTGAATCTTGAAGGTGCGGTACTCGCTCTTGCGGGGCAGGCCGTCCTCGAACACCACCATCGAGGCGGTGCGGTAGGTGGTCTGCGTGTGGGACACGTCGTAGCACTCGATGCGCAGGGGGGCCTCGGCCAGCCCGAGGGCGGCCTGCAGCTCCGACAGGGCCTGGCTGCGAGTGGTCAGGTCGCCCGCGCGGCGGGTGCGGTGCAGCACCAGCGCCTGCTGCGCATTCTTGGTGACGGTCTCGGCCAGGGCGCGCTTGTCGCCGCGCTGCGGCACCTTGAGGGTGACGGCAGCGCCCCGCAGGCCGGTGAGCCAGGCCCTGACCTGAGGGGGGTTGGCGGGCAGGGTGGGAACCAATATCTCGCGGGGCACCGCGCTGCCCTCACCACGGTCGTCCCCGCCCGTCCGCAGCTCCGGCTCTCGCCCCTCATCGCCGTACACCTGCTGCAGGAGATGTTCAACCAGGTCGGCGTCGGTGAGATCCTCAACCTTTTCTACCACCCAGCCGCGCTGCCCGGTGATGCGCCCCCCGCGCACGTGGAACACCTGGACGGCGGCCTCCAGGTCGTCGCCGGCCAGGCCAAACACGTCGGCGTCGGTGGCATCGGGCAGCACCACCGTGTTCTTCTCCAACGCGGCGCGCAGGGCCACCAACTGGTCGCGGAGGCGGGCCGCGGCCTCAAAGTCGAGGGCCGCGGAGGCCGCCTGCATCTCCTCGTCCAGGCGTCGCACAAACTGCCCGGTCTGCCCGGCCATGAACTGACAGAACTCGGCGGCCAGCTCGCGGTGTTCGGCGGCACTCACCCTTCCGACACAGGGGGCGGCACAACGGTCAATGTATCCCTGCAGGCAGGGACGGTCCTGCTGCTGGGCGCGGCGGAACACGCCGGCCGAGCAGGTGCGGATCGGGAACACCCTGAGCAGAAGGTCGAGGGTGTCGCGGATCGCCCACGCCTGCCCGTACGGGCCGAAATAGCGGGTGCCTGGGCGTTTGGCGCCGCGCATCACCTGGGCGCGGGGGAACTCCTCCCCCATCGTCACCGCCAGGTAGGGGTACGACTTGTCATCGCGATACTTGACGTTGAACCGCGGCTCGTACTCCTTGATCCACGAGTACTCCAGGGCGAGGGCCTCGACCTCGGTGCCCACCACGGTCCATTCGACCCGGGCGGCGGTGGTGACCATCGTCTGGGTGCGCGGGTGCAGGGCCGCCACGTCTTGGAAATACGACGACAGGCGCGCCCGCAGATTCTTGGCCTTCCCGACGTAGATGACGCGCCCGTGCTGGTCAGAGAAGCGATAGACCCCCGGATCGGTGGGAATCTGTCCGGCCGGTGGGCGGTAGGTGGCGGGATCGGCCATGGGCCTGAGCCTACTGCCTGCTAGGCGGGAACAACCTCGAGCCCGGCCGGCTGGACCTGCACCTCCAGGGAGACGGAGGTGGCGATCACCGACATGGATTGGGCGCGCTCGTGCAGGCGCGCCACCTCTACGTCGTTGGCGAACGGACCCTGCCTGACCACCAGGCGCGGGCGCAGCACGCAGCAGTTGACGGCGCCGTCTCCGCGCGAGCCGAGTTCGGCCAGCCCGTGGGCGTGGTCTCGGTACTCGAGCACCACCAGACCCACCTGCGAGGAGACCTCCAGGAAGCGCATCATGTGCCCCGACGAGATGGCCGCGGTCAGCAGCTCACCGGGGCTGTAGCGGGTGGGAGAGCCGCGGAATCGCTCCGGGGAAGAGGCCTCGATGGCGTGGGCCTTGCCCGCGGCGCGAACCTGGTGATCGCGCGTGTACGACGAGTAGGAACGGGTGCCGTTGGGGTCCGTCCAGTCAAGCGCGATGTCGTACTCGTGATGAACTCCCATAGTCGCCTAGTTTTGCAGCACCTCCGCCAAGAATCTTCCGGTGTGGCTCTCCTTGACCTTTGCCACCTGCTCGGGGGTGCCTTCAGCGACCACCAGGCCTCCCCCCGAGCCGCCCTCGGGGCCGAGGTCGATCACCCAGTCGGCGCACTTGATGACATCGAGGTTGTGCTCGATGACGATCACGGTGTTGCCCTTGTCTACCAGTTCCTGCAGCACGCCGAGCAGCTTGCGGATGTCCTCGAAGTGCAGGCCGGTGGTGGGCTCGTCGAGCACGTAGACCGTGCGGCCATTGGAACGGCGCTGGAGTTCCGAGGCGAGCTTGACGCGCTGGGCCTCGCCGCCGGAGAGGGTGGGGGCCGGCTGCCCGAGCCGCACGTAGCCCAGGCCCACGGAGACCAGGGTGTTCAGGTGGCGGGCGATCGCCGGGACGGCGGCAAAGAAGGTGGCCGCCTCCTCGATGGGCATGTCGAGCACGTCTGCGACCGTCTTGCCCTTGAAGTGCACCTCAAGGGTCTCCCGGTTGTAACGCGCGCCCTGGCACACCTCGCAGGCCACGTAGACGTCGGGCAGAAAGTTCATCTCGATCTTGATGGTGCCGTCCCCGGAGCAGGCCTCGCAGCGGCCTCCCTTGACGTTGAAGGAGAAGCGGCCGGGGCCGTAGCCGCGCACCTTGGCCTCTTCGGTCTGGGCAAACAGCTTGCGCACGTGATCCCACACCCCGGTGTAGGTAGCGGGGTTGGAGCGGGGGGTGCGGCCGATGGGACCCTGGTCGACGTGCACCACCTTGTCGAGGCTGTCGAGGCCGGTGACGCGGGTGTGGCGGCCGGCCACCCGGCGGGCGCCGTTGAGCTGGTTGGCCATCACCGTGTACAGGATCGAGTTGACCAGGGTGGACTTGCCCGACCCCGAGACGCCGGTGATGGCGGTCAGCACGCTCAGGGGGAAGGAGACGTCGATGTCTTGCAGGTTGTTCTCGCGGGCACCGAACACCTTGACCTGGCGCTTGCGGTCGATCTTGCGTCGCACCTCGGGCTTGGCGATCTGTCGCTGGCCAGAGAGGTACTGGCCGGTGAGCGATTCGGGGTTGGCGAGCAGGCCGGCGTAGTCGCCGGAGTGCACGATGTGCCCGCCGTGCTCCCCGGCGCCGGGGCCGATGTCGACAATCCAGTCGGCGGTGGCAATGGTGTCTTCATCGTGTTCGACGACGATCAGCGTGTTGCCGAGGTCGCGCAGGTGGGTGAGGGTCTCAATCAGGCGACGGTTGTCCCGCTGGTGCAGGCCAATCGAGGGCTCGTCGAGCACGTACAGGACCCCCACCAGGCCCGAGCCGATCTGGGTGGCCAGGCGGATGCGTTGGGCCTCCCCGCCGGAGAGCGTGGCGGCGGGCCGCTCCATCGACAGGTAGTCGAGGCCGACGGCGAGCAGGAATCCCAGGCGCGCGTCGATCTCCTTGAGCACCTCCTTGGCGATCTGCTTGTCGCGCTCGGTCAGGGGGAAACTCTTGGCAAACTCGGCCGCCTCCCTGATCGACAGGCGGGTGACATCGGCGATCGACTTGCCCGCGATGGTGACGGCCAGGACCTCGGG
>WRIF01000110.1 GCA_009782865.1 Promicromonosporaceae bacterium | reverse complement strand
GTTCGCCGACCTCGGGCTGGTGGTGGTCGACGAGCAGCATCGCTTCGGGGTCGAGCAGCGTGACGCGCTGCGCACCCGCAGCCAGACGGCGCCGCACCTGCTGGTGATGACCGCCACCCCGATTCCCCGCACGGTGGCCATGACCGTCTTCGGAGACCTCAAGACCTCCGTGCTCACCGAGCTCCCCGCCGGCCGTGCGGGCATCACCACCCATGTGGTCCCCGCCGACAATCCGGTCTACCTTGCCCGCACCCTGGCCCGCATCCGCGAGGAGGTGGACGCCGGCCAGCGCGTCTTCATCGTCTGCCCGCGCATCAACCCCGACGATGACGACGGCTCAGACCTGATCCCCGAGGAGGACGACGCGCCTAAGCGCCGGCTGCGCTCGGTCCGCGAACTGGCCGATTCCCTGGCCTCCCGCCCGGAGTTGGCAGGCGTGGGCATCGGGGTGCTCCACGGCCAGCTCCCGCCCGCCGACAAGGAGGCGGCCATGGGCGCCTTCATCGCCGGGCAGACCCCGGTTCTCGTCAGCACCACCGTCATCGAGGTGGGGGTGGACGTTCCCGCCGCCACCTTGATGGTGGTCTTCGACGCCGACCGCTTCGGCCTGGCCCAACTCCACCAGCTGCGGGGGCGAGTTGGCCGCGGGAGCGCCCCCGGCCTGTGCCTGCTGGTCTCCTCGGCCCCGCCCGGCAGCCACGGCGAGCGTCGCGTACAGGCCCTGGCCGGCACCAACGACGGCTTCGAACTGGCCGAGACCGACCTGCTGCTCCGCGCGGAGGGGGACGTGCTCGGGGCCGCCCAGTCGGGCCGCACCCGCGGCCTGAAGCTGCTGCAGGTGTTCCGCGACGCCGACCTGATCGAGCAGGCGCGGCAGGCGGCCACCGCCGTAGCCGAAGAAGACCCGCACCTCGAACACCATCCCACCCTGCGGGCGGCGCTGGCCGCCAACCTCAGCCAAAGCCAGGCCGAGTTCCTAGAGAGGGGCTGACCATGACCCGGATCGTCGCCGGCACCCACGGCGGGCGCACCCTCGCCGTGCCCCCCAAGGGCACCCGTCCCACCTCTGGACGCACTCGCGAGGCCATCTTCTCGCGGCTGGAGCACTACGGTGTGCTGGCAGAGGCCTGGGTGCTCGACCTGTACGCCGGCTCCGGGGCGCTCGGCCTAGAGGCCGCCTCACGGGGGGCAAGGCACGTGACGCTTGTCGACTCCGCGCGCGTCGCGGTGGACGTGGCCAGGCGCAACGTTGCCGCGTTGGGCCTGGATGCCGTTGTCCAGGTGGAAGCCGCCGACGCGACGCGGTACGCCGCCGGGCTGGCAACGCCGCAGCACGCGGCGCTGGGACTGACGTCGTCCCTCGACCTGGTGTTCCTCGACCCGCCCTACGACCTCGACGAGGCGGCCCTGGCCGCGGTGCTCGGGCACCTGACCGCCCCCGGTGTGCTCGACGAGCAGGCCATCGTCGTGGTCGAACGCTCGACCCGCTCTCCCGAGCCGACCTGGCCGCCCGGGCTTGCCCTGATCGCCCGCAAGGACTACGGCGAAACGGCCGTGTACTACCTGGAACCCCATGCCGAGACGGGTAGCGTGCAACCGTGACCATCGCCATCTACCCGGGCAGTTTCGACCCGCCCACGCTGGGGCACCTCGACGTGATCCGGCGCGCGCGCGGCCTGTTCGACGAGCTCAGGGTGATCGTCGCCCACAACCCCGCCAAGGCCGGCCTGCTGCCGCCCGAGACCAGGATCGAGCTGCTGGCCGAGGCGGTTCCGAGCGGGGTGCGGGTCGAGGCGGTCGACGGCCTGCTCGCCGACTACTGCCGAGACCACCGCGTCTCCGTCATCGTCAAGGGCGTGCGCAGCGCCGCCGACTTTGCGGCCGACCTGCCGGAGGCCCTGATGAACCGCCACCTCTCCGGGGTGGAGACCGCCTTCGTGTTGGGTGACCCGGCCCTGAGCCACATTTCCTCGTCCCTCGTCAAGGTGATCGCCGCCGCCGGCGGACCCGTGGCAGACCTAGTTCCCGCCGCAGTTGCGGCCCGGCTGAAGGAGAAGATGTGACCCGCGAACTGACCCCCACCGCCCTGCTCGACGTGCTGGACGAGCTGGCCCTCGCCGTGGAGCACGCCAAACGGGCGCCGCTGTCGGCGGATGTCAAGGTGAACCGTGACGACCTGCTCAACCTCATCAACGAGTTGCGGGCGGGCCTGCCGGGTGCCATCGAGGCCGCCGACGAGCTGCACGCCCAGGCGGGTCGCGAGCTGCAGGAGGCCAAGCGCGCCGGAGAGGAGGCCCTCTCGGCGGCGCGGGCCCGGGCGATCGAACTGGTGGAGCAGGAGGCGGTGGTGGCGCAGGCCCACGGACGGGCCGAGGGGATCGTCGGTGATGCCTACGCCGAGGCCGCCAAGCTGCGCCGTGAGGCAGACGAATACTGCGACTCGCGCCTGGCCGAGTTCGAGGCCCACCTGGCCAGCCTGGGCCAGCAGGTGCAACTGGGTAGGGCGCGCCTGGCCGAGCGCCTCGGGTAGCCTTGGGCGGCTATGACTATCTACTTCCGCCCTCCGCTCACGCTCGACTGTTCCGAATTACAGCGCCGCCCGGGCTCGCTGGCCGAGTTCGCGCGGGTGGTTCCCGCCCCTGCCGACCTCGGCACCGCGGTGATTGGGGTGCCCGAGGGGGCCGACCTCACCCTGGGCCTGCGCGTGCAGTCCGTCTCCGAGGGGGTGCTGGTGATGGGGGCCGTGCGCGCCGAGGCCGTGGGGGAGTGTTCGCGCTGCCTCGACGAGGTGCGGCTGCCGGTGACGGTGCAGGTCTCAAAGCTGTTCGCCTATCCCGAGCGGGTCAAGGCCGCCCAGGACGCCGGGGACGATGAGTTTGCCGAGGTGGAGTCCGAGTTGGTGGACGGCCTGGCAGACCTGGAACCCGCGGTTAGGGATTCCATCGTAACTGCGCTACCATTTATCCCGCTCTGTGCACCGGATTGCCCCGGGTTGTGCCCCGAATGCGGGTTCCACCTCCGGGAAGACCCGGACCACAAGCATGAGGTGCTCGACCCCAGGTGGTCGACCCTACTCAAATTGGTCGAAACGAAAGAGAGTTAGTCGTGGCTGTTCCCAAGCGCAAGATGTCGCGCAGCAACACCCGTGCGCGTCGTTCGCAGTGGAAGACCACCGCGACGACCCTCGCCACCTGCCCCAACTGCAAGGGTGACAGGCTCAACCACCAGGCCTGCCCGACCTGTGGCACCTACAAGGGCCGCCTGTACACCGAGGCGCAGCGCACCGAGCACGCCGCCTGATTCCAGCCGTGACATTGGGGCGTGGCGACGGTTTCGCGTCTCCCGCTGATCTACTTCAGAAGCTCGGGGTCCACCTGGACCCCGAGCTTTTGGTGCTTGCGCTGACGCATCGCTCGTTCGCCCACGAGGCCGGAGGGGTGCCCCACAACGAGCGCCTCGAGTTTCTCGGTGACGCCGTGCTCGGGTTGGTGGTCACCGACTGGCTCTACCGCGAACACCCCGACCTGCCCGAGGGGCAACTTTCCAAGATGCGCGCCGCGACCGTCTCCCAGCGCGCCCTGGCCGCCGCCGCCCGCGAGGTGGGCCTAGGCCCCTACGTGCTGCTCGGCAAGGGTGAACGGCGCACCGGCGGCGCCGACAAGGATTCGGTGCTCTGTGACACCGTCGAGGCGCTGATCGGCGCCGTCTTCCTCTCGCACGGGCTGGAGGCCTCTCGGGAGTTTGTTCACCGCTTGGTCGACCCGCGCCTGTCCCAGGCCGCCGACCTTGGGGCGGCCCTGGACTCCAAGCTGCTGCTGCAGGAGTACGCCACCGAACGTTCCCTGCCGGCGCCCGTCTACCAGGTGGAGGGCTCCGGCCCGGACCACGCCCGCGTGTTCACGGCCGCCGCCCACCTCGCCGGGGTGGTGGGCCAGGGCACCGGCACCGCCAAGCGGCACGCCGAACAGGCTGCCGCCGGCGACGCCTACCGTCAGCTGACCACCGGCGCCGACGACCCCACGCTGGCCGAATTGATCGGCACCGAAGGGAACCCCGATGACTAAGCTGCCCTCCAATGCCTGAGCTGCCTGAGGTCGAGACGGTCCGCCGCGACCTGGCCCGCCACCTCGTCGGCGCCCGCATCACGGGGGCCGAGGTGTGGCGCGAGCGCTCGATCCGCCAGCAGCCCGGTGGGCGGGCCGAGTTCCTGGCGGAGGTCAGCGGGCAGACCATCGCGGCGGTGTCCCGCCGGGGCAAGTTCCTGTGGCTCGACTTCGGCAACGGCACCGCCCTGCAGGCCCACCTGGGCATGTCCGGGCAGCTGCTGGTGCGCGCCGCTCCTGTCGAACACCCGCACCTGCGGGTCCGCCTCTGGGTGACGGGCGCCCCCGACGACACCACCGCGCTCGACTTTGTCGATCAGCGCACCTTCGGGCACCTGCTGGCGGTGGAGCTGGTCGAGACGGAGACGGGCATGGTCCCGGCCTCCCTGTCCCACATCGCCCCGGACGCGCTTGACCTCCTGCTGGCGGCCGGCACCCCGGCACGGCAGGCCGCCGTCGCCGCCATCGGGAGGCGCGGCACCGCCATCAAGGCCCTGCTCCTGCAGCAGGGCCTGGTCTCGGGCATCGGGAACATCTACGCCGATGAGGCCCTCTGGCGCGCCCGCATCAACCCGCAGGCTCCCGCGAGCACCTTGACGGAGGCCCAGATCGAGGAGGCCCTCACCGCCGCCGCCACGGTCATGGGCGAGTCCCTGGCCGCCGGTGGCACCAGCTTTGATGAACTGTACGTGGACGCCCTCGGCCGCTCTGGAGCGTTCCAACACCACCTGTCCGTCTACGGCCGGGCGGGCGAGCCCTGCCCGCGCTGCGGGACGCCCATCGCCAAGGTGACCCTGCAGGGACGGGGCACCCATTTCTGCCCGGCCTGCCAGGTGCTGCCCGCCGCCGCCGCGCCGACGGTTTAGCCAAATCGCGGCATTTCTGCGAGAATGAGGGGGTTGCGCAGGCCATCTCGCTGCGCAGCCGCGAGTTCTACGCCAAGTCCGCACGCGCATCCGCGAAGACTTGTCAGAACCGGGACCGCAGACTTCCGTCCGCCGGGGGAAACCCTTGGCAGTGACGATCAACCAGGGTCGTTGGTGGGGATGGCGCCAATGGGCCCGCAGACCAGGAGCACCCTTTGGTGAACACGGAAGCAAACGATCAAACCAAGCCGGCCCGCCGCCGGGTTACCCGCCCGGCCGGGGCCGCCTCTACCGCCCTGCTGTTTCAGGCTCCCACCACCCCGCTTGACCTGCCCGAGCCGCGTATCGACGAGGCAGAGCCCGTCCAGCCCGTCCACTCCCTGGCCGAGATCGTCCTCCCAGAGGCCTCCGCCCGGGCGATGTTCATGGCCCCGGACCTCTCCCTGATCCCGCCTGCCCCTCCCGTCGTCATCGACGAGGAAGCGGAGATCGAGGAGCCGGCGCCCGTCGTGGCGCCCGCCAAGCCGCGCCGGCTGTCGAAGGCCGAGTACGCCGCCGCCAAGGGCGTGTCGGTGATCGAGGAAGAGCTGGTGGCCGAGGGCATGGAGATCCTTGCCCTTGAAGAGGCGGACCTGGTTGAAGACTCCGAGGACGTGGAGATCGTCGGCTTCGATGAGCTGCGCAGCCGCCGTCGCCGCCGCGGAGGACGCGGCCGTCGCGCCTCCGGCGAGGACGGGCCCGACGCCGAGGCCGCAGACGGTGCCGCTGCGGAGGTCGCCGCAGAGTCACCGGCGCCCGCGGCCGAGGCAGGCGAAGACGAGCACGACGACGAGACCGGCTCCTCCCGCCGGCGCCGCCGCCGCAGCCGCCAGGATCGCGCCGAACGGTCGGAGCGCCAAGAGCGCACCGAACGCACTGAGCGCACCCGTCCGCGGGCCTCGGCCCGGGGGACCGCCCCT
>WRIF01000109.1 GCA_009782865.1 Promicromonosporaceae bacterium | reverse complement strand
GCACGGCGGCCAAGACGTCGTCGCGCATCCACGAGGCGATCATGTTCGCCCCGCCGTGGGTGTCGGTGGCGCGCGAGCCGGCCGGGGCAGGCTGGCCGGGCAAGTACTTGCCGGTCAGCACACCCTGGGCGACGGGAGACCACACCACCTGGGACAGCCCCAGTTCCTTGCAGGTGGGAACGACCTCGTCTTCAATGACGCGCCACAGTATCGAGTACTGCGGCTGCGAGGCGATCAGCTGGAAGCCCAGCTGCTTGGACAGGGCCACGCCGGCGCGGATCTGGTCGGCGGACCATTCCGAGACGCCGATGTAGAGGGCCTTGCCCTGACGGACCACGTCGGCAAAGGCCTGCATGGTCTCCTCGAGCGGGGTCTCGTAGTCGTAGCGGTGCGCGAAGTACACGTCTACATGGTCGGTGCCAAGGCGCCGCAGCGAGCCGTCGATCGATTCCATGATGTGCTTGCGGGAGAGGCCCGAGTCGTTGGCGCCGCCGGGGCCGGTCGGCCAAAACACCTTGGTGAAGATTTCCAGTGATTCGCGGCGCTCCCCGGCCAGGGCGTCGCCGAGCACCTTCTCCGCCTTGGTGTTGGCGTAGACGTCGGCGGTGTCGAATGTCGTGATGCCGGCATCAAGGGCGGCGCGGATGGAGGCGTTCGCGATGTCGTTTTCCACCTGCGAACCGTGGGTGATCCAGTTGCCGTAGGTGATTTCGGTTACTTTGAGGCCAGAGTTGCCCAGGAAACGGTATTTCATGCGCCTCAGTGTACGCCGGTGGTCAGCCGGGCACGGACATTACTGCGGGTAGTTGCCGCGCTGCTTGCCCAGGGGCTTGGGAATGCGGGCCGCGCGCAGTTGGAAGGAGCGCATCCACGCATAGAGGCCGGTTCCCTTGTCGACCGCCCCGAACTTGGCCAGCAGGCGGCCCTTGAGCTTGAACCACATGATGGTGGTGTCGACGATGCAGGCGAACACCAGCAGGTACAGGGCTCCCAGGATGAGGAGGGCCGCCACCTGGCCGAGGTTCATGGCGAAGAAGTTCAGCACCACAAACACCAGGGCCGCCGGCAAGAAGTAGTCGGCAAGGTTGCGGCGGGCGTCCACGAACTCGCGGACATAGCGGCGCTGGGGGCCACGGTCGCGGGCGGGCAGGTACTTTTCGTCGCCGCGCCGCATTCCCTCCATCGCCACCCCGCGTTCGGCCTTGCTGCGCTCCCGCATCGTCTTGGCGGCGGCGCGGCGATCCCCGGGGACCAGGGGGCGCCGATTGGCGGCCTGCGCCGCGGCGCGCTTGCGGGTGGGGCCAGACTTGGCGCCGGACGACGTCTCGGCGGCCTGTTCCTCGATGGTCACGCCGGCGTCGGCGGCGGCGCGGGCGGCCTCGACTTCGGCCTCGGTGGGTTTGTTTTTGCCGAGAATCACAAAGGGTGAGTCTAGTTGCGACCGATGGCGCTCGGAAATCGTCGTCGTGGGTAGCGTTGCTTCCATGTCCGCTTTTCACTTGCCTGCCCTCCGCTCTGCCGTCGATTCCGGCTTCCCCTCCCTGCTGGCCGACCTGGAGGCGTTGGTGCGGGTCCCGAGCGTCTCGGCCGCCAGCTTTGATCCCCGCCACCTGGATGTCTCGGCGCGGGCCGTGGTCGACCTGCTAGAGGGGGTGGGCTTTGCCGAAAGTCAGATATTGCGCGCCCCCAAGCCCGACGGCTCCCTGGGCGCCCCGGCGGTGGTGGCTCACCGTCCCGGACCGGCCGGCGCGCCGACCGTGCTGCTGTACGCGCATCACGATGTGCAGCCCCCGGGGGAGGGCTGGGACACCGAGCCGTTCGAGCCCACCTGCGTGGGGGAGCGCCTGTACGGCCGCGGCGCCGCCGACGACAAGGCCGGCATCGTCGCCCACATTGGAGCCTTGCGTGCCCTGGCGGAGGTGGGGCAGGAGCCGCAGGTGGGCATCACCGTGTTCATCGAGGGCGAGGAGGAGGACGGATCGCCGTCGTTCACTGCCTTCCTGGCCGCGCACCGCGACCTGCTGCGCGCCGACGTGATCGTCGTCCCTGACTCGACCAACTGGAAGGTGGGGGTGCCGGGGCTGACCACCTCCCTGCGCGGGCTGGTTGACGGCACCGTCACCGTCTCGGTGCTGGAACATGCCGTGCACTCCGGCATGTACGGTGGCCCGATCTTGGACGCGAACGTGCTGCTCGCCCGCCTCATCGCCACCCTGCACGACGAGCAGGGCAACGTGGCCGTCGCCGGCCTGGTCTCTGGCCCGGCGCCCGCGGTGGACTTCGACGAGGCCGAGTTCCGCGCCGAGAGTTCCCTGCTCGATGGCGTGCGGCTGGTCGGCTCGGGCGGAATCGCCACCAACCTGTGGGTCAAGCCCGCCCTGTCGGTGATCGGTGTCGACGCCACCTCGGTGGCGTTGGCCTCTAACACCCTTGCCCCAAATGCCCGGGCCAAGTTGTCGCTGCGCATCGCCCCTGGGCAGGACCCGGCCGCTGCGGCCGCCGCCCTGGAGGCGCACCTGCTGGCGAACGCGCCGTTTGGGGCGCGCGTCGAGTTTGAGGTCGGCTCGACGGGGCAGCCGTTTGCCGCCCAGGGAGACACCGAGGCCATGCGCATCGCCCGCTCCTGCTTCGCTGACGCCTGGGGCGTCGACCCCGTGGACATTGGCGTGGGCGGTTCGATCCCGTTCATCGCCGATTTCCTGGACTTCTACCCGGAGGCCGCCATCTTGGTCACCGGCGTGGAGGACCCGGACTCCCGCGCGCATGGCGCCAACGAGTCCGTCCACCTGGGGGAGTTGCGCAACGTCATCGTCGCCGAGGCGCTCCTGCTGCAACGCCTTGGCTGAACATAAATGTTCAGTATCGCCCTTAATCTGACATATATGTATAGTTGAGAGGTGAGAAGCAAGCGAGCCTACCTGCCCGAGACGCGGGCCGTGCTGACGGCGATTGGGGCGGCCATCGCGGCAGCCAGACGGGAAGCGGGGTGGACGGCGCAGGAGTTGGCGCAACGCGTGGGGGCCTCAGTCCCCTTGATTGCGCGCATCGAGAAGGGGGCGCCCGGTACGGCCATCGGCACCGTCTTCGAGGCGGCCGTGATCTGTGGTGTTCCCCTGTTCGGCGTCGACGCCAGTGATCTGCCGCGCCTGGCGCAGCACCAGGCTTCACGTTTGGCCCTGCTCCCGCAGCGCGTTCACCAGCGGACCCCAGAGATCCCCAATGACTTCTGAGCCACGCCGGGTCTATGTCTGGGTGTGGCTGCCAGGGGCCACCGAACCGGTGGTGGCCGGGGTGCTGCAAGAGGGCGGCGACCAGTTCGACGGGCAGGCCGTGCTCGCCTTCCGGTACGCCTCGTCGTACCTAGCCCGTAGCGAGGCCATCTCCTTATTCACCCCTGACCTGCCCCTGACGGAGCGAGTGCTGGACCCTCGCCTGCAGCCTGGACGCGCCCCGCTTCCGCTGGCCTCTGCCTTGCGAGATGCCGCGCCCGACGCCTGGGGGAGACGGATCATCAATGTGCGCTTCGGCGTCGGCGATGAAGAACTGGATGAGGCCCTCTACCTGCTTGAGTCCGGTTCGGACCGGATAGGTGCGCTTGACTTTCAGTTAAGTCCTACCACCTATGTGCCGCGGAACGACGAAGTGACCCTGGGGGAGCTGCTCGACCTGACCGCCCTGATCGAATCTGGCCAGCCCATTCCGGCCTCGTTGGCGGCAGCGGCGCAGCACGGTACCTCGATCGGCGGGGCGCGCCCGAAGGCTCTACTGGACGGTGTTGGTATCGGCTGGCTGGCGAAGTTCTCCTCCAGTGCCGACACCCGTCCGGTGGTGCAGGCGGAAGGAGTCGCCATGCACCTGGCGGGCGACGCGGGGATCGAGGTTCCCGAGGTGTCCGTGATCGAGTCGGCCGGACGCAAGGTGTTGCTGGTTCGCCGGTTCGATCGAGTGGAGACGCCGTCGGGGGCACTGGCGCGGCGCCAGATGGTATCCCTGCTCACCGTCCTGGGCCTGCACGAAAACAGTGCGCGCTACGCCACCTACGCCGATATTGCAGACGCCGTGCGCCGGGGGCCGTGGAGTGGAGTGGAAGCCACCTTGGAGGAGTTGTTCCGGCGTCTGGTGTTCAACGTCCTCGTCGGGAACAACGATGATCACCTGCGCAACACCGCCGCCTTCTGGAACGGTGAGCGACTGAGGCTCACACCGGCCTATGATCTCGCGCCGCAGCCGCGCTCTACGACCACCTCGACGCAAGCCATTGGCATCACCCGCGATGGACAACGCGCCTCGCAACTGCGGCTGTGCCGCCTGGTGGCAGCCGACTTCATGGTTTCCGCCTCTCGCGCAGCCTCGATCATCGATGAGGTTCATGCCGCGATTGTCGACGGCTGGGACGAGGCCTGTGACCGGGCGTTGCTCTCTGCCGGGGAACGCCAGACCCTCTGGGGGCGGGAGTTCTGCAACGAGTACGCCTTCTGGGACGCCGCTTAGGCGGATTACAGCCCGCGCCCGCTGGCCACTAAACTGGGCTCCCATGAGCGACAACACCCACGGCGTGATCCTGACAGACGTTGCCTCCGCCAAGGTCAAGCACCTCTTGGCGCAGGAGGGGCGCGACGACCTGCGCCTGCGCGTCTCGGTGCAGCCCGGCGGCTGCTCCGGCCTGATCTACCAGCTCTACTTTGACGAGAACCTCGAAGAGGGCGACACCCTCGCTGAGTTTGACGGCGTGGAGGTGGTGGTCGACAAGATGTCCGTGCCCTATCTCGATGGTGCCACCGTGGACTTCGCTGACACCATCGAGAAGCAGGGCTTTACCATCGACAACCCCAATGCGGGCAGCTCGTGCGCCTGCGGGGGATCGTTCGCCTAACGGCGCCCGGCTGCCCGCCCCGAACTACATGGTGCGGGAATCTTGGTAGTCGATCCCGCCGGAGATGGACCAGCCGCCGTCCACGTGGATCACCTGCCCGGAGACGAAGGACCCCTCCCGCAGCAGGGCGACGACCATGGCGGCCAGTTCGCGGGGTTGGGCCCACCGGCCGATTGTCGTCGTCGCGATGGAGGCAGACGCGCCGGCGGGGTCGGCCAGGGTGGCCGCGTTGATGGTCGTCTCGATGGTGCCAGGGGCGACCACGTTCACCAGCACGCCCCGCCTGCCGTACTCGGCCGCCGCCTGGCGGGTGAGCGCCTCGACCGCCCCCTTGGCGGCGGTGTAGGAGGCGAGTCCCTGGAGGCCCTTCGTGGCCGCCAGCGAGGAGATGTTGACGATGTGTCCGCCACCCTGGGCGATCATCTGAGGGATGACGGCCTGCATGCCGAGCCAAACCCCCTTTGCGTCGACATCCATCACCTGATCCCAGGCTTCCTCCGTGAGGTCGACCACGGTGTCGAGGCTGAGGCGGTTGACCACGCCGGCCGAGGCGGCGAGGTAGTCGATGCGTCCGTACTCAGCGATGACGTCGGCCGCGAGCTCCTGCCATTGCGCTCGGTTGGTGACGTCCAGCATGCGGCTGACCGCCTTCCCGCCCGCGGCGGCGATCTGGGTGGCCGTCTCGGTGGCGCCCTGGATGTCGGCGCAGATCACCACGGTTTCCGGCTGCTGGGCCAGGCGTAGCGCGATGGCCTGCCCAATCCCGCCGTAGGCGCCGGTGACAATTGCTACCTCGGTCATGAAAACTCCTTTGTTAGGGGGTGCCCTTGGAACCTACTTGAGGGCGCCGGGAGCGGATGCCTGCGGGGCGCGTTTTGCCCGCTGCGCCACGGCGGTGTCTGCGGCGGGGCGAGGAGCGCTTCCTTCGGTCAGCGCCGGGTGCCTGGCCCGGCCTGCCGGACTGCCTGGGGCCTCAAGCCATCAGCGAAATGACGTCGTAAACCCCTCGGCGCTCGCGGTTTTCGCGCTAAGGTCAGCCCATGGCAAAGAGTGACTCCCCGGGATTCGGGCT
>WRIF01000108.1 GCA_009782865.1 Promicromonosporaceae bacterium | reverse complement strand
CCTACGCCTTCGTCGGCCCGGTGTCGGTGCCCTTCCAGGGCCATGAATCCCAGCGTCCCGGCCGCTTCCAGGTGCGCTCCGCCTCGGTGCGTGGCGCCGTGGCCCCCGCCACGGTGAACAACACCGGCGCCCGCCACCCGCTCCTCGACATCGACGGGCAGCGCTACCTGCTCACCGGTCCGGTGACGGTGATCGGGCGCGACGCCGACGCCGACATCGTGATCGACGATCCCGGCATCAGCCGCCGCCACCTGGAAATCCGGGTCACCCCGGAGGGCGTGGTCGCCTCCGACCTCGGCTCCACCAATGGCCTCTTCGTGGAGGGCCATCAGGTGCCCGCCGCGACCCTGCTCGACGGCAACACCCTGACCATCGGCCGCACGCGCATCATGTTCTGGTCCGGCACCCCGCGGGAGGCCGAACCTTGGTAGGCGGCGCCAGGAATGGGTGAACTCACCTTCAACCTGCTGCAGTACGGGTTTTTGCTCCTGCTGTGGCTATTTGTGCTGAGCGCAATCGCCGTGCTGCGCCGCGACCTGCGCACCCGCGCCGACGGTCAGGCCGGCGGCCCCACCCGGCGTGGCCGACGCAAGGCGGCGGGGGCCTCGGCGCCGAAGGCGCCGCGTCGACCCACCCGTCTCACCGTCACCGCCGGCGGCCTGCAGGGCACCCAGCTGCCCTTGACCAACGCCTCGATCCTGATCGGTCGCCAACCCGGCTGCACCTTGGTGCTGGAGGATGACTACGCCTCCTCCCGCCACGCCCGCATCTTCCCCCAGGACGACCAGTGGTACCTGGAGGACCTCAACTCGACCAACGGCACCTTCCTCGATGACCAACCGGTGCATGGCACCGTTCCGCTGCCCCCGGGCACGCCCGTGCAGATTGGCCGGACGGTGGTGGAGCTGCAGGCATGATTCCGCAACTTCGGTACGCCGCCCGTTCCGACGTCGGACCGGTGCGCGCCAACAATCAGGATTCCGCCTACGCCGGCCCAAACCTGATGGTGGTGGCCGACGGCGTGGGCGGGCACGCTGGCGGGGACACGGCCAGCCGCATCGCCATCAACGCCCTGCGTGACCTGGACTCCCCCGAACACACCCCGGCCGGCGCCCTGGAGGCGCTCGAGGCGCGGATCGAGGAGGCCCGGCGCACACTGGTGGCCGTCTCCCAGGCCGACCCGCGCCTGCAGGGGATGGGCACGACGATCACGGCCCTGCTGCGCACCGGCTCCACGCTGGTGATGGCCCACATGGGTGACTCGCGCGCCTACCTGCTGCGCGACGGCGAGCTCACCCAGGTGACCGTCGATCACACCTTTGTGCAGCACCTGGTCGACACCGGGCGCATCACGCCCGAGGAGGCGGAGACCCACCCCCACCGCAACGTGGTGATGCGCGTCCTTTCCGACTTCGACCTCGACCTTCACCCCGACCTGTCCATCCGCGAGGCGCGCATTGGCGACCGCTGGCTGCTGTGCTCCGACGGCCTGTGCGGCTTCGTCCGGTTTGAGCAGCTCGCCCGCATCCTGTCCTCAGGGGTGGACCCGGCCGAGGCCGCCGACCAGCTGGTGCAGGCCGCCCGCGCCGTGCCGTCTACCGACAACATCACCGCCGTCGTCATCGACATCGTCGAGCCCGAGATCGCCCCGCCGGGCCTGGAGCCGGAGTCCGATGGCGTGCAGGTGGTCGGCGCCGCCGCCAACTCGCAGACCGATATTGAACGGCAGGCGGGGGCCATCCCCGGGGGCTATCCGGCCGCCACCCCCTGGCCGCTCAAGCTGGAAGGCGGCGACGCGATCGGCTTTGTTGACGACGGCTCGGCCGAAATTGTCCGCGACCTCGAGGGCGAGGACGTCGGGGACGACCCGGGCGCGCTCGACCCGCCGCAGCGGCGCGGGTGGATCGCCGCCCTGATCGCCGTGGTGGTGGCGCTCGGCCTCGGCCTCGGCGCCTGGCAGGGATACGAGTGGACCCAGCGTCAATACTTTGTGGGTGACTCCGCCGGCCAGGTGGCCATCTTCCGGGGCATTCCGCAGAACCTCGGCCCGCTGACCCTGTCGCGCCCCGTGGAGCTCACCGGCACCTTCCTGGGAGAACTGCGCGAAGACTTCGCCGCCCGGGTCACCTCCACCATCCCGGCCGACTCCCTGGAAGACGCCCGCTACCGGGCGGGCAACCTGATTGAGCAGGGCCGGCTGCTGGTGGAGGAGGGCCAATGACCGCCCTGCCCGCCTCCGCCGATCCCTTCGCCGCAGTGGAGCCCAGCCTGTCCTCGGCGCGTCGCCCCTGGCGGCTGGCCGAACTGTGGCTGCTCCTCCTGGCGTGCGCCGTGGGAATCGGCGCCTTCGCCCTGGTCGGCTACGGCGTCCGCGGCGCGTTGCCGTCCAGCTTCTGGACCGAGTCCCTCCTCCTGGTCCTCCTCTCCCTCGGCGCGCACGCCGCGATCCGCCTGACGGCGCCCCACGCCGACCAGACGATCCTGCCGTTGGTGGTGTTCCTCAACGCCCTCGGGCTGGCAATGATCACCCGCATCGAGGAGACGGACACCCGGCAGGGCATGATGGCCAATGCGATCTCCCAGATTCAGTGGTCGATCTTCGGGGTGGTGGCGGCCTGCGTCATCCTGTGGCTCCTGAAGGACCACCGCCTGCTGCGGAAGTTCACCTACACCTCGATGTTCATCGGCCTTGGCCTGATCATGCTGCCGCTGGTCCCGGGCATCGGCCGCACCATCAACGGTGCCACTCGCTGGATCGTCGTCGGCGGCTTCTCCGTGCAACCCGCCGAGTTCGCCAAGATCTTCCTGGCGATCTTCTTTGCCGGCTACCTCGTCTCGGCCCGTGACGCCCTGGCGATGGCCGGCCCCAAGTTCCTCGGCCTGCAGCTGCCGCGCCTGCGTGACCTCGGCCCGCTGCTGCTGGTGTGGGGCGCGGCGATGGCCGTCATGATCTTCCAGACCGACCTCGGCGTCTCCCTGCTGTTCTTCGGCATGTTCGTGGCGATGCTCTACGTCGCCACCGACCGCATCTCCTGGATGATCATCGGCGGCACCCTGTTTGGGGCGGGCGCCCTGGCCATCATCAACTCCTTCCCGCACGTCGGCCGCCGCCTCGACGGCTGGCTGAACGCCATGGACCTGATCGACGTGCCCGGCGGCTCCGGCCAACTGGTCTCCGGCATGTTCGGCCTGGCCAACGGCGGCCTGACCGGCGCCGGACTCGGCCGCGGCCACCCCTACCTGGTGCCGTTTTCCTTCTCCGACTTCATCTACACCTCCCTCGGCGAGGAACTGGGGCTGACCGGCATGCTCGCCATCCTGCTCGCCTTCCTTCTGCTGGTTGAGCGCGGCCTGCGCACCGCCCTGTTGGTGCGCGACGGCTTCGGCAAGCTGCTGGCCACCGGCCTGTCCTTTGTGATCGCCCTGCAGGTGTTTGTGGTGGTGGGCGGGGTGACCCGCCTGATCCCGCTGACCGGCCTGGCCCTGCCCTTCATGGCACAGGGGGGGTCGGCCATGCTGGCCAACTGGATGATCGTGGCGATCCTGCTCAAGATTTCGCACGACGCCCGCAAGCCCTCCATCGAGCCGGACCGCGGTGTGGTGCTCCAGCAGCCGCCGGCGGACGCCCCCGCGGGCTCCCGGGGAGACTCCCTGGAGACCCTGCCGGTCCCGCCCCCGCCCCCGGGGAAGGGAGCGTTCGCGTGAACCGCACCGTTCGCCGCATCTCCGCGCTCGTTGTGGTCCTGTTCCTCTCCCTGATGGCCTCGACCACCGCCCTGCAGTTCTTCCAGCGCGACGAGCTCAACACCCATCCGCGCAACATTCGCGCCGTCTTTGCCGAGTACAACAACGCCCGGGGGCCAATCGTGGTCGACGGGGTGCCGGTGGCCGAGTCCATCCCGGTTGACTCCCCGTTTGGCTTCCAGCGCGTGTTCGGCGGCGGGGACCCGACCAGGGCGGCGATGTACGCGCCGATCACCGGGTTCTTCTCGATCTCGGTGGGCTCTTCCGGCATCGAGCGCGGCTTCAACCAGTACCTCAACGGGCGCGCGCCCTCCCTGTGGGTGGACCGGGTCCACAACATGCTCACCGGCCAGCCCGACCAGGGTTCATCGGTCGAGCTGACCGTCAACGATGCCCTGCAGCGCCGTGCCTGGGAACTGCTGGACGGGCAGCGCGGCGCCATCTTCGCCATCGACCCGCGCACCGGAGCCATCCTGGCGATGGTCACCTACCCGAGCTATGACCCCAACCTGCTGGCGGTGCTCTCCACCAGCCAGGCCAATACCGCCTACCAGGAGGCCCTCGCCGCCCCGCACCGCCCCATGTACAACCGGGTGCTGCAGTCGGTGTTCCCGCCCGGCTCCACCTACAAGATGATCGTCGCCGCCGCCGCCCTGGAGGCGGGCATCGGCGCCCACCAGCAGGTGCCGGCCCCGCACCGCATGACGCTGCCCGGCACCGCGCAGGTGGTGCGCAACTTCCGCGACGAGGCCTGCTCGGCCACCGGCTACATGTCGATCCACGATGCGATGGTCATCTCCTGCAACACCGCCTTCATGATGCTGGCCGGCGAGGTGGGGGTCGACGCCCTGCGCGACATGTCAGAGCGCTTCGGCTTCAACGAATCACTCCGCATTCCGATGATCGCCGCCCCCAGCTTCTTCCCCGGCCCGGGCTTCGAGAACTTCGGCCCCGACCGCCTGGCCCTGGCCGGCATGGGCCAGGGGGACCTGAACTCGACCCCGCTGACGATGGCGATGATGGCCCAGGTGATCGCCAACGACGGCGTGATGATGCAGCCCTACCTGGTGCAGACCATCCGCGACCCGCAGCTGGAGGTGGTGTGGGAGGCGACGCCAGAGGAGCTGCGCCGCGTGGTCTCCCCGGCGGTGGCCGCCGACCTGCAGGAGATGATGACCGCCTCGGTGATGCAGGTGGCCGGGGGCCGCACCACCGGCTGGCGCGCCCGGGTGCCCGGGGTGGAGGTGGCCGGCAAGACCGGCACCGCCCAGACGTCTCCCGGCGAGGCCCCCCACGTCTGGTTCTCCGGCTTCGCCCCCGCCGAGGACCCGACCATCGCGTTTGTGGTGATGATCGAAAACGGCGGACACCTGGGCATGGAGGCCACCGGCGGCAACCTGGCCGCCCCCATCGCCGCCCAGCTGGTCCGCACGCACCTAGGGATCACCGAATGAGGCCGCGGACCGGGGTAGTGCTCGGCGAACGCTACCGGCTGGTGCGTCGCCTAGCCGTCGGCGGCATGGGCGAGGTCTGGGTGGCCGAGGACGGCTCGCTGGGGCGCGAGGTGGCCATCAAGGTGCTGCGCGAGGAGTACACCGGCCAGGAGGGATTCCTGGCCCGCCTGCGCACCGAGGCCCGCAACTCGGCGGCCCTCCGGCATCCGAACATCGCCGCCGTCCACGACTACGGCGAGCAGGAAGGCACGGGCTTCCTGGTCATGGAGCTGGTGCACGGCGAGCCGTTGTCCGACCTCCTGGAGCGCGAACCGATCCTGCCGCCCAAGCGACTGCTGCCCTTGCTGGCCCAGACGGCCCGCGGCCTGCAGCACGCCCACGAGATGTCGGTGGTGCATCGCGACGTCAAGCCCGGCAACATCCTGGTGGAACGCCCCGGCTATCACAGCCTGCATCCGGCGGTGAAGGTCACCGACTTTGGGGTGTCGCTCGCCGCCAACCAGGCCCCGATGACGGAGGCCGGAATGGTGATGGGCACCGCCCAATACCTGTCTCCCGAGCAGGCGATGGGCAAGCCCGCCACCGGCCTGTCGGACGTGTACGCCCTGGGGGTCATCGCCTACGAGGCGACGGCCGGCCGCCGCCCCTTCACCGGCAAGACCCCGGTAGACATTGCCGTCGCGCACGTCAACAATCCCGTGCCGCCGCTGCCCGCCACCGTGCCGCAGCCGCTGGCCGACCTGATCATGGCCTG
>WRIF01000107.1 GCA_009782865.1 Promicromonosporaceae bacterium | reverse complement strand
TGATCGACCCGGAGGTGGTGGTCAAGCCCACCACCGGCCAGATCGACGACCTGCTGGGCGAGATCCGCGACCGGGTGGACCGCGACGAGCGGGTGCTGGTCACCACCCTCACCAAGAAGATGGCCGAGGACCTCACCGACTACCTGGTGGAGAAGGGCGTGAAGGTCCAGTACCTGCACTCCGATGTTGACACCCTGCGCCGCGTGGAACTGCTGCGGGAACTGCGGCTCGGTCAGTTCGATGTGCTGGTGGGCATCAACCTGCTGCGCGAGGGCCTCGACCTGCCCGAGGTGTCCCTGGTGGCAATCCTGGATGCGGACAAGGAGGGCTTCCTGCGCTCGGGCCGCTCCCTCATCCAGACCATCGGCCGCGCCGCCCGCAACGTCTCCGGGCAGGTGCACATGTACGCCGACAAGATCACCCCGGCCATGCGTCTAGCCCTCGACGAGACCGAGCGCCGCCGCGCCAAGCAGATCGCCTACAACACCGAAAAGGGCATCGACCCGCAGCCGCTGCGCAAGAAGATCGCGGACGTCACGGACATGCTGGCCCGCGAGGATCTCGACACCCAGGAGCTGCTGGCCGGTGGCTACCGCCGGGCACGCGGCGCCGGCAAGGGGCCCAAGGACTCCGCCGCGCCCCGCCGAAAGCTGCCCGGGGCCGAGGGCGAGATGATGGCGCTGATCGAGGAGCTCTCCGAGCAGATGCGCGCGGCGGCGGGGGAGTTGCAGTTCGAGTTGGCCGCCCGGCTGCGGGACGAGATCGCTGACATGAAGCGCGAGCTGCGGCAGATGCAGGCGGCCACCAAGTAGCCTCTCGCCGGATTTGGCCTGGTGGCCCCGGACAGGGTAGAGTTTCGGCTCGGCCTTCGGGCCATTGGGCTATGGTGTAATTGGCAGCACGAGTGATTCTGGTTCATTTAGTCTAGGTTCGAGTCCTGGTAGCCCAGCGAAGATCAGCGATGGGCGCGTGCTTGCACACGCTTGATCGGTGATCGAGATGGGTTGAGTCGCGCGTGAGCGTGACGAAGGCCCAGCAGGTTGCGGTAACGCAACTGTCCTTGCCCCGTTCGTCTAGCGGCCTAGGACGCCGGCCTCTCACGCCGGTAACACGGGTTCAAATCCCGTACGGGGTACGAAGGCAAGGCCATGCCCGAGCTTGCTCGGGCATGAGCCGAGCCGAGTTCCCCGTTGAGCGCCGAAGGCGCGAACACGGGGTGCTCCTTTCCACCACGCTAGCCCCGTTCGTCTAGCGGCCTAGGACGCCGGCCTCTCACGCCGGTAACACGGGTTCAAATCCCGTACGGGGTACCGCAGCGAGCGCCCGAGTGTGCTCGCACACTCGGGCGCGAGCGAGGTAGCCCGTTGACGAGCGCGCGAAGCGCGTGAGGATCACGGGGTCTCGCGTGGCGAGCCGAGGTACCCCGTTGAGCGCCGAGGGCGCGAACACGGGGTCCGCAGCACAAAACCTCTCGAGGCGAACCAAGCGCCTCGCTCCGCGCCGTAGGTGCCTCCCCCTCATCACCGCCTCCGTTCGGCCGCCGCGCCGGGTGGGGCGGTGGTTTTGTGGGCGGAAGTGGGGCGGGAGACGTTTGGCGACGAGTTGGCGGTTGGACTTGACAAGCGTTAGTTAGTCCTATTTACTAACAAACATGACAGAGGCAGCCCAGCGCAGGGTGGTCCAGGCCGGCCGGAAGACCGGCCTGCGCCCCACCGGCAAGGTGCTGCCGCAGCACCAGCGGGCCCACAACCGTTCCATGGTGCTGCAGCGCCTCTTCCACGACGGCCCCACCTCTCGGGCCGACCTTTCCCGCGCCACGGGCCTGACCCGTGTGACGGTCTCAGACCTGGTCAGTTCCCTGCTGGAGGACTCCCTGGTGGAGGAGCTCGGTACCACCCGCGGTTCCGTGGGCAAGCCGGCAACCCTCGTCGGGATGCGCACCGAGGCCTTCTCGATTGTGGCCTTGGACCTCTCGGACGACGCCGTGATCCGCGGCTCCGTCATGTCGCTCAGCGGCCTGGAGGTCATCTCCCGACAGTTCCCGGCCGCCGGGGTAGTTGGGGAGGCCTTCGTGGCCCTCATCGACCAGTCCGCCGCCGCCTTGATCGCGGCGGCCCCCCAGCCCGTGCTCGGTGTTGGGATCGGCGCTCCCGGTGTGATCGATCCCGACGGGCGCGTCGTCGAGGCCCCCAACCGCAACTTCTATGACGTGCCGCTGGCTGCGCGCCTCACCGAATCCCTCGGCCTGCCCGTGCTGGTCGCCAACGATGCAGATGTCGCCGCCCTGGGCGAGTACGCCTATGCCGGCGCCTCTGACTGCTCGCTGCTCCTGACCATCGGGCAAGGCGTCGGCGCCGGCCTGATGCTCGATGGCGCGCGCGTGCACGGCGCTAACGGAGCCGCCGGAGAGATCGGCCATGTGACCGTCACCGATGGCGGCGAGCCATGCGCCTGCGGGCGCCACGGCTGCCTGGAGACGATCCTGTCTAAGCCCGCCCTCGACCGTTCGACCGAGGGGCTGGACCCGCTTGGGGTTGAACGACACCTGGAGGAGGTAGGGCGGCTGCTAGGGCGCACGCTCGCCCCGATCGTCGCCGCGCTCAACCTCAGCGAGGTGCTCCTCAGCGGCCCAGCAGAATACGTCGGTGGCGCCCTCAAGGAGGCCGCCTCCCAGGAAATTGCGCGGCGCGTCATGCCCGCTACAGGCTCCGGGTTCACCGTGAGAACGGCAGGACTCGGTGATAGATCGGTGCTCTCCGGAGCTGCCGGATTGGTTCTCGACGCCCAACTGGGCATCTCGTGAACTACCACCCCAGCTCTACGAGCAACGCCCAACCAAGAGAGGTACAACCATGAAGAGGACCCGCCTCGCGGCCGTCGCAGCCTCTGCGATGACCATCGCTCTCGCCCTATCCGCCTGCGGCAACGGCGACACCGCTTCCCCCGATACCCCCGCGCCCGAAACCACGGCGCCCGAGGCCGACGCGCCCGAGACGGAGGCGCCCGAGGTCGATGGCGTGACCATCACCATGTGGGTGGCCGGGGCCGACACCCCGCAGGAGTTGCGCGACTGGCTGATCGAGAACTTCGCCGCGCAGAACCCCGGCGCCACCCTGGTCATCGAGGAGCAGGGCTGGGGTGACCTGGTCCCGCAGCTGACCACCGCCCTGCCCGACCCCAACAACACCCCTGACGTCGTCGAGATTGGCAACACGCAGGCTCCGACCTTCACCTCGGTGGGGGCCTTCCGCCCGATCTCCGACGCCCTGTTCCAGGAGCTCGGCGGTTCCGCCCTGCTGCCCTCGTTCGTCGAGGCCGGCACGCACGACGGCCAGATCTACGCCCTGCCGTACTACTTCGGCTCGCGCTACATGTTCTACCGCTCCGACATCTGGACCGAGGCCGGCCTGTCCGTGCCGTCCACGCTCGGTGAGTTCACCGAGTCCGCCGCCGCCCTGCGCACCGGCTCGATGTCCGGTTTCGCCATCGGCGGCCAGGACTGGCGCAACGGCATCTCCTGGGTCTTCGCCCACGACGGCGACCTCGCCCGCTTCGAGGACGGCGCCTGGGTCTCTACCCTTTCCGACCCGAACACCGTGGCGGGCCTGACCGCCTGGCAGGAGCTGTTCACCAGCGCCTCCAACCTGCCGGCCACCGACCGTGACGTCGCCTACTGGGACTTCATCAACGATGGCGTCGACGGCGAACCCCCGCTGGCCGCCACCATCATGGCCCCGGGCTGGGCCCGCTGGAGCATCGGCCCGCTCAACGAGGCCGGCGACGGCCGCGAGAACATGGCAGACTTCCCTGAGATGTTCGACATCTTCGCCCTGCCCGGCGTGAACGGTGGCATCGCCCCCGTCTTCGCCGGTGGTTCGAATGTCGCCATCTCCGCCCAGTCTCAGCACCCCGAACTGGCCGAGAACCTGCTGCGTCTCATCTTCTCCGCGGACTACCAGCGCATGCTGGGCGCCAACGGCCTCGGCCCGGCCAACGAGAACTACGCCGACTCGATGGGCGACGACAAGTTTGCGCGCACCATGATCGAGACCGCCTTCGCCTCGCGCCTGACCCCGGCCGCGCCGGGCTGGGCCGCCATCGAGGGCGCCCTGGTCTACGAGGAGCTGTTCCAGGCCATCGCCGAGGGTGGTGACGTCGCCGCCATCGCGGCCGAGTTTGACGCCCGCCTGACCCCGATGCTGAACGGCAACTAGCCTGTAGTAGGTGGTGGGGGCCGGTCCACGCTTGGCCCCCACCACCCCCGTTTCGACCTTGGAGCAGACGATGACCGCAGTAGAGTCGCAGGTGATGGCGCGGGTGGAGTCGCAGGTGATCCGGCAGCGCCGCAAGCCCGTCGCCCCCTACCTGCTGGTGGGCGCCCCGATTGTGGTGCTGCTGGCGGGGATGGGCTATCCCTTCATTCAGCAGATCATCACCTCTTTTCAGGGCTTCGGCATGGCGCAGCAGTTTGGGGCGCCCGCCGAGTTTGTTGGCTTCCAGAACTACCTGAACATCTTTGCCGACCCCCGCTTCATCTCGGTGCTGTGGCGGTCGCTGCTGTTTTGCGCCATCACCTCGCTACTGATCGTGGGCCTTGGCCTGTTGGTCGCCCTGCTGATGCGCGCCGTGCACACCTGGGTCAAGGTAGTGATCCAGGTCACCCTGCTCTTGGCCTGGGCCACCCCGGTGATCGCCTCGGCCACCGTGTTTCGCTGGCTGTTCAACGACCGCACCGGGGTAGTCAACTACCTGCTGGTTCGCCTGGGCTTTGACGGTATGGCGGGCTACGCCTGGTTCTCCCGCCCCTTCACCTTCTTCGTCGTCGCCGTCGCCCTCATCGTCTGGATGGGGGTGCCCTTCGTCGCCATGTCGCTCTATGCGGGCCTCACCCAGGTGCCCGACGAGATCCTGGAGGCGGCCAAGATCGATGGCGCCTCCGCCAATCAGATCCTGTGGCGCATCATCATGCCGCTGGTGAAGCCGGTGATGGCGATCGTGCTGCTGTTGCAGCTCATCTGGAACCTGCGCGTCTTTGCGCAGATTCGGCTCCTGCAGGACGGGGGAGCCCCGGTGTCCGACACCAACCTGCTGGGCAACTTCATCTTCGAGCTCGGCATGGGGCGGCACAACTTCGGTCAGGCGGCGGCCGTGTCCATCATCGTGCTGCTGCTCACCATCCTGATTTCCGCGCCCTATGTGCGCCAGCTGATGAAGGAGGATGCGGCGTGAACCGTATTTCACCGCGCAGGCGGCTTGGCAAGTGGGGCCTGTCCCTGCTGGGCCTCGCCGTGGCCGCAGTCTGGGGATTTCCGGTCTACTGGATGCTGTTGTCGGCGTTTACCCCTAACGCCATCCTGGCGCGCCGCACCCCCACCTTTCTGCCCTCGCACCCGACCGTGGACAACTTCACGTCGCTGCTCTACCGCGACGCCTCCTTCTGGGCGGCCCTGCGCATGAGCCTCATCATCACCGGGGTCACGCTGGTGGGCGTGCTGATCTTCGCCTTCCTCGGCGCCCTGGCCATCAGCCGCTTCCGCTTCAAGGGCCGCAAGTCCTTCATCCTGGCGGTGTTGTTCATCCAGATGCTGCCCGCCGAGGGCCTCTTCATCGCGCAGTATCGGATGTTGGCCAATCCGCATGTCAACATGCTGAATCGCCCGTGGGGCGTCTCCGTGCTCTACATGGCGGCCATCATCCCGTTCACCGTCTGGATGCTGCGCGGCTTTGTGGCGGGCGTGCCCAAGGAGTTGGAGGAGGCCGCGATGGTCGATGGCATGAGCCGCACCGGCGCCTTCTTCCGCATCACGCTGCCGCTGCTGGCCCCGGGCCTGATCGCCTCGGGCGTGTTCGCCTTCCTGCAGGCCTGGAATGAGTTCACCATCGCGCTCGTGGCGCTGCCGGCCAACTCCGCCAACACCCTGCCGCTGTGGCTGCGCAACCTGATGTTCGCCTCCGCCGCCCGCGGCATCGACTGG
>WRIF01000106.1 GCA_009782865.1 Promicromonosporaceae bacterium | reverse complement strand
ACCGCCCCGGCCCCGGTGGCCGGCCCCGACGGGGCCCGCCGCGATGTGGTCATCGCGGTCACCGTCGAACCGCTCAACCTCGATTTCACCACCACCGCCGGCGCCGCCATCCCCCAACTGCTGCTCAACAACGTGTACGAGACCCTGGTCAAGATCGACCAGGACGGCACGCTGATCCCCCTGCTGGCCACCGGTTGGGAGGTGTCCGCAGACGGCCTCGTCTACACCTTTGACCTGCGCCCGGGCGTGACCTTCTCCGACGGACGCCCCTTCACCGCCGCCGATGTGGTCGCCTCCTTCGACCGCACCACCGACGGATCGTGGACCCTGCGCCTGGCCGAACCCATGGCGATCATCGCCGCGACCGAGGCGCTCGACGAGCACACCGTGCAGGTCACCCTCCTGCGGCCGTCAAACTCGTGGCTGTTCGTCCTCGCCACCTCGGTGGGGGCGATCTTCCCGGCCGAACTCGACTTCGACCTGGCCACCGAGGCCATCGGCACCGGCCCCTACACCGTCGCCGCCCTGCACCGTGGCGACCGCGCCGTGCTCACCGGCCGCCCCGACCACTGGGCCGGCCCCGCCCCGCTCGACCAGATTGCCATCCGCTACATCGGCAACCCGGCCTCCGCCGTCAACGCCCTGCGCGCTGGCGACGTCGACATGCTGGTTAACGCCGCCACCGGCGACCAGGTACGCCAGTTGATGTCCGACGGCGGCTTCCAGGTGTTGGAGGGCTCCTCCACCGGTGAGGTGCTGCTCGGCTTCAACAACCGTCGCGCCCCCTTTGACAACGTTCGCGTTCGCCAGGCGTTTGCCTCTGCCATCGACCGGGAGGCGGTGGTGGCCACCGTCTCGGCCGGCTTCGGACAGATAGTCGGCACGATGGTCACCCCCGAGGACCCCTTCTTCGAGGACCTCGCCGGCCTGCACCCCTTCGACCCGGAGCGGGCCATCGCCCTGCTGGCCGAGGCGGGCTACGGCCCCGGACTCCCGGGCGGCCCCCTCCACGTCACCTTCGACGTCCCCAACATTCCGTACGCCACCATGTCCGCCGAGCTGATCGCCAGCCAGCTGGCCGATGTGGGGGTGGAGGTGACGATCTCCATCCTGGAGTTCCCCGGCGTCTGGCTCGACCAGGTCTTTCAGCGGCACGACTTCCAGATGTCGGTGATCATGCACGTCGAGGCCCGCGACCTGCTGACGACGATCAGCCCCGATTCCTACATCGGCTACGACGTCCCAGGGGTCCGCGCCCTGGCCGAACAGGCCGACGCCGGAACGTTTGACGAGTTCGTGACGGGCATGCGCGCCGTTGCCCGCCAGATCGCCGAAGACGTGCCCGCCTTCGTCCTCTATCTGGCCCCCACCCTCGTGGTTGCCACCCCCGGCCTGGAAGGGATCAGGCCCAATGCCGTCACCGAATCGCTCGACCTGACCACGCTGCGCTGGGCCGACTGACCGGCCAGGCAAGAGACGGCGGCGGGCTGGGTACCCGCCGACCGTTGCCGACATGAGGCAGGATGGATGCCGTGAGACGGCAACTGGCATGGCTGGCGGGTCAACTCGCCACCACCCTGCTGGTGGCATCCCTGGCCGTGTTCCTGCTGCTGCGGGTGCTGCCCGGTGATGGGGCCACCGTGGCGCTCGGCATCCACGCCAGCCCGGAGGCGCTCGCGGCCTGGCGGGCCACGCATGGCACCGACCGTCCGCTGCTGGTCCAGTACGCGAGTTGGCTGGGGAACTTCCTGCGGGGCGACATGGGCCACTCCCTCATCACCGGCGAGAACCTGACGCCGTTGATCCTCGATCGCCTGCAGGTGACCCTGACCCTGGTGGGCCTGGGGCTGGTGGTGGCGCTGCTGATCGCGATCCCGCTGGGGGTCCTGGCCGCGGTCAACCATCGCAACTGGTTTGGGGTGACCATCGCCGGCGCCTCACAGCTGGGGGTGGCCGTCCCCAACTTCCTGGTGGGCGTGCTGTTGGTCTCGCTGGTGTCGGTCCGCCTGGGATGGCTGCCCGCCGGCGGTTGGACGCCGCCGGGAGTGTCGCTCACGGGCTTCCTGCGGCAGGTCACCCTGCCGGTCCTCGCCCTGGGCGTGGTGCAGGCGGCGATCATTACCCGCTACGTCCGCTCGGCGGTGATCGAGGTGATGCGAGAAAACTACCTGCGTACCGCGCGCGCCGGCGGCCTGACCCGACACCGGGCCCTGGTCCGGCACGGCCTGCGCAACGCCGCCATTCCCATCGTCACGGTGATCGGCGTGCAGGCCGCCGGCCTGCTGATCGGCGCGGTGGTGGTGGAACGGGTGTTTGTGATCCCCGGCCTGGGCTCCCTCCTGGTGGACACGGTTGAGCGGCGCGACCTGGCCGCCGTGCAGTCGATAGTCCTGGTGTTGGTGGCGCTGGTGGTCGTGATCAACTTTGCCGTCGACCTGCTCTACGCGCTGCTCGATCCGCGCCTGCGCCTAGCCAAGGCCGCCCTGTGACCGGCGGCAGGCCGGCCCTGTCCGGCGCCCTCCGTCACGCCGCCGAGGTGGTGCAGCCGCCGAGCGCTCGCCTGCCCGAGGCGGCGGCGGTTGGCCCCAGACGGTACCGCCCCGGCGTTCGCCCGCAGCTGATCGTGGGGGCGGTGTTGGTGGGGCTGGTGATCCTGCTGGCCCTCGTTTCCCTCTTCTGGACTCCGTACAACCCCATCGCCGCCGACTCGGATGTCAGCCTGCAGGGCCCGAGCGCCGCCCATTGGCTCGGCACCGACCGCTTCGGGCGCGACGTGCTGTCCCGGATCATGGCCGGCGCGCAGACCTCCGTCTACGTGGGGGTGGTGGCCGTGGGCATCGCGGCGCTGATTGGGGTGCCGGTCGGCCTGGTGGCGGGCATGCGGCGCGGCGTGCCGGGTGCCCTGCTAATGCGCGGCTCGGACATCCTGCTGGCCCTGCCCGGCCTGCTGTTGGCGATAGTGTTTGGCGCCGCCTTCGGGACGGGCACGACGACGGCGATGGTGGCCCTCGGCATCGGCGCCATCCCGGCGTTTGCCCGGGTGACCCGGGCGGGGGCCCTGCAGGTGATGGGGGCGGACTACGTGCTGGCGGCCCGTTCGACCGGGCGCGGCCCCCTTGCCATCGCGGGACGGCATGTGCTGCCAAACATCGCCGGCCTGATCGTCGTGCAGGCCTCCGTCAACTTTGGCCTCGCCGTCCTCGCCGAGGCCGCCCTGTCCTTCCTCGGCCTGGGCACCACGGCCCCCACCCCCTCCTGGGGGCGCATGCTGCACGAGTCGCAGGAGTTCCTCGGCTCCCACGACTATCTGGCCATCGCCCCCGGCGTCGCCATCGCGGTGGCCGTGCTCGGCTTCAACCTGCTCGGTGACGGCCTGCGCGATGCCCTGGACCCGCGCCTGCGGGAGGTCGCCGCCCCAGATTCCCCTCCGGCCGCCACAGCCGGCCACCACTCCCCCAACGGCCCTCACCTCCCTGGCGAGAAGACGCGCCCCGCGCTGCGCCTTGCGGGCCTGCGGGTGGAGACGCGCAACCGAGAACTGGTGCGGGGGATTTCCCTGACGGTCGCGGCCGGGGCGCGGGTTGGCCTGATCGGAGAATCGGGCAGCGGTAAGTCGCTGACGGCGCTGGCGGTGCTGGGCCTGCTTGACGACAATCTGCACGCCAGCGGCACCGTTGACATCGGAGAGCAGGCGGGCCTGCTGGGGCGCAGCGAGTCCAGCCTGGCCGGGCTGCGCGGCAGCCTCGCCGCCATGGTCTTCCAGGAGCCGATGACGGCCCTTGACCCGCTGCGCCGGGTAGGACGCCAGGTGGCCGAGGTGCTACAGAACCATGGTTCCACCCGGTCCGCCGCCCGCCGGGCGGCGCTCGACCTGCTCGGTGAGGTCGACCTGCCCGATCCGGCCTCGACCGCCCGCGCCTACCCCCACCAACTCTCCGGCGGGCAGCGACAGCGCGTGCTCATCGCCATGGCGCTCGCGGGCAACCCCGCGCTCCTCATTGCCGATGAGCCGACCACCGCGCTCGATGTCACCGTGCAGGCCCGCATCCTCGACCTGTTGGGCCGGTTGGTGGCCCGGCGCGGCTCCGGCCTGCTGTTCATCACGCACGACCTGGCCGTGGTGCAGCGCGTCTGCGAGCAGGTGGTGGTGCTCAAGGACGGGCTGGTGGTGGAGCAGGGGTCCGTCGATGACGTCTTCGGCAACCCGCAGAGCCAGCACACGCGCGCGCTGCTGGCCGCCTCCACGCTGACCCCCCGGAGACCGGAGCCCGGCCCCCGCGCCGCAGAGGCCTCGCCCCCCGCCGCGGGCCGGGTGCCGGTGGTGCGGCTGGCGGAGGTGTCCAAGCGCTATCAGCGCGGGCGGGGCGAGTATGTC
Organism: Promicromonosporaceae bacterium; assembly: GCA_009782865.1. Classification (GTDB taxonomy): domain Bacteria; phylum Actinomycetota; class Actinomycetes; order Actinomycetales; family Cellulomonadaceae; genus Xylanimonas. The sequence goes on along the minus strand of WRIF01000106.1, from coordinate 1,646 downwards.
GACGCCCTGCGCGGCATCGACCTGGAGATTCGCCAGGGGGAGCGCTTTGGGCTGGTTGGTGAGTCGGGCTCCGGCAAGACCACCGCGCTGCGGCTGCTGGCGGGGCTGGACGTTCCGACCGGCGGCATCGTGGAGGTGGGAGGGGTGGAGCTCGCCGGCCCGGGCCGAACCCGACCGAGCCGGCAGGCGCTGTCCCAGGTTCGCAGCCAACTGCAGATGGTCTTCCAGGACCCGCTGGCCTCCCTCGACCCGCGCCTGCGCGTAGCCGACATCGTGGCCGAACCGCTCCTGGCTCCCCTGGTGGCCGCGCGAATGCCCCAGGCGGCCACCCGGCGGGGACGCCGGGCACTGGCCGCCGAGATGCTGGCCGCGGTCGGCCTCTTGACCAAGGGTGAATATCGGACCATCAAACGGGGGCTGGAATCCATTGGCAGGGATATGGAGGCGGGGAAGATGCCTTACGATCCCGCCAACGAGGATATTCATATGTCGGTGGAGGCCGAGCTCACCGCCCGTATCGGAGAACCGGCCAAAAAACTCCACTCCGGCCGATCCCGGAACGATCAGGTGGCGACCGATCTTCGCCTCTGGGCCAGGGAAAAACAGGACGTTGTGGCGGAACGCCTGCGGTTCCTCATGTTGTCGATAATCGAAGTCGCCGAAAGGGAGCGCGGGCTGGTCATTCCCGGTTACACCCATCTGCAGCGCGCCCAACCGGTTCTTCTCGCCCATCATTTTCTTGCCTACGTCGAAATGTTCAACCGCGACCGCGAACGCCTGGCCGACTGCCGCCGCCGCACGAACCGCCTGCCCCTCGGCTCGGGGGCGCTGGCCGGAACCACCCTTCCCCTCGACCGGGAGATGGTCCGCCGCGAACTCGGCTTCGAAGCGCTGTGCGGCAATTCCATGGATGCGGTATCGGACCGCGACTTCGTCGTCGAGACCCTGTCCTGCCTGTCCATCGTCGCCATTCACACCAGCCGGCTGGCCGAGGACGTCATTCTCTGGACCACTTCGGAATGGGGTCTGGCCAAACTCGCGGATGCCTGGTCCACCGGCAGTTCCATCATGCCGCAGAAGAGGAATCCCGACCTCCTTGAATTGACCCGGGGCAAAGCCGGCCGGGTGATTGGCTCCCTCGTTTCCCTTCTGGTGACCATCAAGGGCCTGCCGATGACGTATAACCGGGATCTACAGGAGGACAAGGAGCCGCTCTTCGACGCGGTGCGCACCGTCGATTTCGTGCTCGAATGCCTGGCCTCCTTCATGCCCACCCTGAAATTCGACCGCCGGCGCGCGGCGGATCTCCTTGAGGGAGGTTTCCTCGACGCCACCGTTCTTGCCGAATACCTGGTGGAAAAGGGTCTGCCCTTCCGCACCGCCCACGAAGCGTCGGGCGTACTCGTGCGAAGAGCGGAGGAGACCGACAGGCGCTTGTCCGACTTGACCGATGCCGAGCTTCTTGCCGCCAGCCGCCTTCTCACTCCCGATGTCCGCCGGCGCCTAGATCCGGCCCGGGCACCAGAAAGTTACGTCACGGCCGGCAGCGCCGGACCGAAGAGCGTGGATCGGGCCTTGGCATTCTGGAAAAAGAAACTGGCCAAATGAAAAACGTCGTCATCCTCGGCGCCACCGGATCGGTGGGG
>WRIF01000105.1 GCA_009782865.1 Promicromonosporaceae bacterium | reverse complement strand
TTTGTGCTTACCCTTTCCGCGCGGGAACAGCACATACGCAGGGAACGGGCGGTATCCAACATCTGTTCCAACCAGGGCCACTCCATGCTCCGCTCCTGTATCTATCTTTCACTGATGGGAAAACAGGGGTTAAAGCAAGTTGCCGAACTGTGCTGGCATCGTTCGCACTACGCGGCAAAAAAAATCGCGGAACTGCCCGGCTTTAACGTTGCCGCCGAAGCGGGCGGACAGGGCGGCGTCGACCGCCGCGAACTTCGGTGCCAGAATCTCCCGGTGCCGGGCCATGTGCGCGCGGATGCCCGCGGCGTCGCGGAAGAACAAGAGGTGCCGCAGCTGGTTCACCTTGTCGGGGCCGATCGATTGCTTGCTCAGGTGGCGGCGGTACCAGTCGGCGTTGGCCGCCGAGCCGCCGACAAAGGCCACCCCCGCCCCCGGGAAGGTGATCTTCGAGGTCGAGGCGAACAGGAGCACCCGGTCGGGGTGGCCGGCCTCCCCGCACATCGTCACCAGGTCGGCCGTCGGGGTCTCCGCCTCGGTGAGGTGATGCAGGGCGTAGGCGTTATCGAGGAAGATGCGGAAGTCGGGGGCGGCGGTCTCCATGGTAGCCAGGCGGCGGGCGGCCGCCGGGGAGACCACCGTGCCGTCGGGATTGGCGTAGGTGGGAACCAGCCACATGCCCTTGATCGTCGGATCGACGGCCACCAGCGCGGCGATGGCCTCGACGTCTGGCCCGTCGGCCAGGCTGGGAACCGGGATCATCTCGATGCCGAACGCCTCGCACAACGCAAAGTGGCGGTCGTAGCCGGGGGTGGGGCAGATGAACCTGCGCGTGGGCTCCTCGCCCCACGGCCGCGATCCCCCGGGAACCCCCCACATCCAGGCGTAGGCCAGGGAGTCGTGCATCAGCGTCAGTGAGGCATTGGAGAGGGCAAGCAGGTTCTCCGGTGCCACCTGTAGCAGGGGGGCAAAGAGCTCGCGCAGCTCGGGCAGGCCGTCGAGGCCGCCGTAGTTGCGAACGTCGGTGCCGTGGGAGTCACGGTACCGGCCGGGGCCGGGCAGCGAGAGCAGCGCCTCCGACAGGTCGAGCTGGGCGGCCGCCGGCTTGCCGCGGGTCAGATCGAGGCTGAGCTGGCGCCCGGCAATGTCGTCGTACGCCGCGCGCAGGTCGGCCAGGGTTTGCATGCCGAAAGCCTAGCGCCCCGGGTGGCTAGAGATAGGCGATTGGGTCGATCGCCGCCGAGGCCTTGATGGTGTTGCCGACGGTGCAGAGGCGGTCAACCGCCTTCTGGACGGAGTCGACGGTCTTGGCGCGGGTGTCCTCATCGAGCCCAGACAGGTCCACCTCGATGCTCTCCCGGAAGGTCTCGTAGCGATCCTCCCCGTCCGCCTTGCTGGTCTCCACCCTGACGGTCACCTCGAACTCGTCGCCAAGCACGCGCCGGAAGCGGAAGTCGGCGGACATGCCCACGCAGCCGGCCAACGCGATCTTCAGCAACTCGCCCGGGGTAAAGGCGCCGGCGACATCCACCGGACCCATCTCCACGACGGCCCCGCGACCATTGCTGCCGGTGTACAGCCGCTCGCCCTTGCGAACGGTCTGCAGGTCCTCTGGGTGACGAGATGTGCTCATGGCCCCATTGTGCCACTAGGCTCCAGGCATGCCCGGCACCTCCGATTCCGCATTCCCCCCGGCAACCCCGTACGAAGACCTGCTGCGCGATGTGCTGAGCAGCGGCACCCACAAGGCCGACCGCACCGGCACGGGCACCACCTCGGTGTTCGGGCGACAGATTCGATACAACCTCGCCGACGGCTTTCCGCTGATCACCACCAAGCGGGTGCATCTGAGGTCGGTGGTGGGCGAGCTGCTGTGGTTCCTCTCCGGCTCCTCCAACGTGCGCTGGCTGCAAGAAAACGGCATCCGCATCTGGAACGAGTGGGCCGACGAATCCGGCGACCTGGGGCCGGTATACGGCGTGCAGTGGCGGTCCTGGCCCGCCGGCGATGGCGCGGCGAGCAATGGCGAGGTGATCGATCAAATCTCCCAGGTGATCGAGCAGATCAAGGTGAACCCGGACTCCCGCCGGCTGATCGTCTCGGCGTGGAACGTGGCGCAAATCGAACACATGGCCCTGCCGCCCTGCCACCTGCTATTCCAGTTCTACGTGGCCGACGGCAGGCTGTCCTGCCAGCTGTATCAGCGCTCGGCCGACCTGTTCCTGGGCGTGCCGTTCAACATCGCCTCGTACGCCCTGCTCACCCACCTGATCGCGGCCCAGACCGGGCTGGAGGTCGGAGAGTTTGTCTGGACCGGCGGAGACGTACACATCTACGACAACCACCGCGAGCAGGTGGCCGAACAGCTGAGCCGCGCGCCCTACCCCTACCCCACTCTGCGCCTCGCCCCCCGCCGTTCGATCTTCGACTACCAGATCGACGACGTAGTGGTTGAGGGCTACCAGCATCACCCCACCATCAAGGCCCCGGTCGCGGTATGAATCCGCGCCGAGCCGCGCTGGTCGAGGAGCGAAGCGTCTCGAAACCATGCAGGGGTGTCTCTGGTTTCGACAAGACCGCTGGCGCGGTCTGCTCAACCGACGAGACACCCCACAACGAGTCACCCCACGACGAGTGGAGGACACGATGACTGAGGTGGCGCTGATCTGGGCGCAGGCTCGCGACGCCGCCGGCCGCCCCGTCATCGGGGCCAGCGGCGATATCCCCTGGCACGTCCCAGAAGACTTCGCCCACTTCAGGTCGCTGACCAGCGGGCACCCGGTGATCATGGGGCAACGCACATGGGAGTCGCTGCCGCTGCGACCCCTGCCCGGCCGAGCCAACATCGTCCTGTCGCTGGACCCGGGGTTCATTGCCCTGAGCGCGCGCCGAGGGGTGGTGGGCGAGGCCGCGCCCGATGTCGTCGTCGTCGACGGGCCGCAGGCCGCGCTCGCCAGGGCGGCCACCGTCCCCGGCGGCGAGACCGCCTGGGTGATCGGCGGGGGACAGGTCTACCGCACCTTCCTGGAACTGGGCCTGGCCGACCGGCTAGAGGTCACCGAGATCGACGCCGTCGTCGCTGGCGACACCTACGCGCCGGCCGTCACCGCCGCCTGGATCGCCGTCTCCACCACCGACTGGGCCACCGCCACCACCGGCCTGCGCTATCGCTTCCGCACCTACCTGCGCGCCTAGCAGACCGGCCAGGGCGGCTGGCGCCAACTGTCCACCGAGGTAACGGTTGGGACACGAACCCCCGATTGGGCCCAGGTGGGGTGACATTTGCGAGGGCAACATGCATTAATACTCGGCGGCAGTTCGCTGCCCGGCGCCCCGTCTGTTCGCGGGCGCGCCTGCTCAACCTGAAAGAAGTCACCATGAAGACCACTACCACTCGCGGCCGCTCCGTGGCCCGGATCGCACTGGGCCTGGCCCTCGCCGTCGGCCTGGCCGGCTCCCTGTCCGCCTGCTCCGGCGACGACGACCCCGTTGAGGCTAACGACGTCGAGCAAGACGCGGACGAAGGCGGAAAGATCGTGGAGCCCGAAGAGCCGGAGATCGAGGGTTTCCTCGACCCGGCCGACACCGGACTCCTCGGCACCTGGCACTGGGAGGAAGACCCCACCGACATCTTCGAGTTCTTCTCCGACGGCACCGCCCAGTACTCCGTCTACGGGATGGTGTTCGACATCACCTGGGGCCTGACCGCCGACGGCGAACTGCACCTGCCCGCCTGGTTCGAGGACGCCGACGTGCATGCCGGTGAGGGGGAGATCGACGTCTGGACCCTGGTCGACGTCACCGAAGACTGGTTTGTCATCGAGCTGGACGGCGACGCCTACCGCTACGTGCGCCTTGGCTCGGAGGAAAGCCTGGAGATCATGGCCGGCTTCGACGCCGATGCGGCCGCCAGCAACCTGGGCGACTCGGGGATCGGCGCCTCCGACGACCTGTGGGACGACCTGTCCGACCACCCGCTGGTGGGCACCTGGGCCTCCGATGAGGGCACCGTCACCTTCTACGCCGACGGCACCGCCTCCATGGACAGCGATGAGTTCGACCTCGACCTGTTCGAGGAGCTGGGGGTCGAGCTGACCATCACCTGGCAGGCCAGCGATACCGCGTTCTACTTCATCATGGAGATCAGCCTCCTAGGCGAGACCGAGACGGAAGAGATGCGCGTGGAGTTCGAGATCGTGGGTGACACCCTGTTCACCATTGACGAGTTCGGGGACACCGACGTGATGACCCGCGTCGGCTAGACGCCAGCAAACACCGAGGGGCCTCCCCGCTAGCGTCTGATGACGTTACCGGGGAGGCCCCTTTGTTGAGGTTGGGGTCGGGTCACACCAGGTCCCGCACGGCCGCATGTTCGGGCTGCGCCCTGCAACGCTGCGACGTGATCTGGTTATGACCTCAAGCGGTCACACCAGATCTCTGACCGCAGCGTACTGCTCGCGGATCAGGGGCTTCGGGTCGGCCGGCAGGGTGAGGAACATCTTGGTAGACCAGGCAGGCTGGGCGGCGGGCTCCCCGGCGGCGGCCGAGGCCAGCACCCAGGCGGCCTGGCGGGCAGCCCCGTCGGCCACGTACTCTCCGGGCTCGGGGATCGAGATCGGCAGGCCGAAGATCTGCGGGGCGATCTCCTGTAGGGCCGGGTTCTGGGCGGCGCCGCCGATGAGCATCACCCGTTCGATCGGCACGTCGAGGGCCTTCAGGGCGTCGAGGCCGTCGGCCAGGCCGCACAGCATGCCCTCGATGTAGGCGCGGGCCAGGTGGGCCGGGGTCATGTTCTTCAGGCGGATGCCGTGCAGGGTGCCCGAGGCGTCGGGGCGGTTCGGGGTGCGTTCGCCCTGCAGGTAGGGGACCAGCACCAGGCCATCGGAGCCCACCGGGGCGGCCAGGGCCAGGTCGGCCAGCTTGGCGAAGTCGGCGTCGAGCACGTTGCGGGCGGCGTCGAGCACCTGGGCGGCGTTGAGGGTCACGGCGAGCATCAGGGCGTTGCCGGTGCAGTCTGCGAAGCCGTTGATGGCCCCGGAGCCGTCCTGCGTGCGCTGGGGGGCGACGGCGGAGACCACGCCCGAGGTGCCAATCGAGATGGCAATGTCGCCGGGCACCATGCCCAGGCCCATCGCGGCCCCGGCGTTGTCGCCGGCCCCCGGAGCGATCAGGGCGGTGCCGTCGCCCGCGAACGCGGCGTCGGCGGTGGCGCCAGCCTCGGTCGGGGCCAGCACGCGCGGCAGGATCACGTCGTCACGCCCGAAGGCCATGCGCAGCAGGTCGCGGCGGTACTGGCCGGACTTGGCGTCGTAGTAGCCGGTGCCCGAGGCGTCGGAGGCGTCGGTGAACAGGGCGTTCAGGTCGGCGCCCTTGGGGGACCCGGCGGGGCCGTAGCCGGCGATGCGCCAGGACAGCCAGTCGTGGGGGAGGCAGACCGCGGCGACCTTGGCGGCGTTCTCTGGCTCGTTGTCGCGCAGCCAGCGCAGCTTGGTCACGGTCAAGGAGGCCACTAGCACCGAGCCCACGGCGTCGGCCCAGGCCTGTGCGCCCTGGGCGCGGTCTCCGCCGCCGAGCTCGACGATCAGGTCTTCGGCCGCCTGCGCCGAACGGGTGTCGTTCCAGAGCAGGGCGTCACGCACGACGTTGCCCTCGGCGTCGAGGCAGACCATGCCGTGCTGCTGCCCGCCAACGGACAGGGCGGCCACATCGGCCAGGCCACCGGCGGCGGCGGAGGCCTCGCAGAAGGCGTCCCACCAGAACCGGGGGTCGATGGAGGTGCCGTCGGGGTGCTTGGCGGAGCCGTTACGCACCAGGGCGCCGGTCTCGGCGTCGCGCACGACGATCTTGCAGGACTGGGTCGAGGTGTCTACACCGGCGACGAGGGCCATGGGCGGGGTCTCCTTGGATTGCGCTGCTCGCGAGATCGGCCCCTTCGGGGGAGATCGGCCCGTTTTCCGGCCGACCTCGCCCATTTGGGCCGATGTCGCGGGGGGGGGGGGAATGGGGGGGGGTCTAGACAGGACGCAGCAAGGCGCTGCCGGCGTAACGAG
>WRIF01000104.1 GCA_009782865.1 Promicromonosporaceae bacterium | reverse complement strand
ATGCCCGTCCCCTACCTGACTGAAACCCAAGCCGCCGAGATCGCCTCCCTGCTGCAGGAGCGCCTGTGGGTGCTCAATGACCTGCAGCTGCTGCTCAAGCATGTGCACTGGAACGTGACCGGCCCCAACTTCATCGCCGTACACGAGATGATCGACCCGCAGATCGACGAGGTGCGCCTGATGGTCGACGCCATCGCCGAACGCATCGCCATGCTGGGAGGCACCCCGCAGGGCACCGCCGAGACCTTCGGCCGCTCCGTCGGTGGCCCCCTGTCCTACCCCCTCGGCCGGGCCTCGGTGGCCGAGCACCTGGCGGCCGTCTCAAAGGTCTACGACGAGGTGGTCAGGCACCACTACCAGGCGGCCGTCTCGGTCGGTGAGGTTGACGAGGTCACCAACGGCCTCCTGCTTGCCCACGTCGAGCAGCTCGACCTGTTCCACTGGTTCGTCAAGGCCCACCTGGGCTAGCGGGGCTACCCTCGAACTTGGGCGCCGGCCCTTTTGATGGTGGCGCGCACCAGGCAGTCGAGGGTGTCGAGGTAGGTGGGCTCGGCGAGCAGCCCCTGGTCGACGGCGATCACCGACAACTCGGTGCAGCCCAGCAACACCAGTTCGGCCCCCCGCTCCCGCAGGCTGGCGGCAACCGAGTCCACCTCCTGGCGTCCGACGTGGACGCCCGCCTTTACCTGGGTGATCAGCCGATCCACCCGCTGCTGGTCTACCGCGCTCGGGGTGAGGACGACGACATCGGGGGCGAAGGCGTCGTCGTACACCCCGGCCGCCACCGTCCCGGCGGTCGCAAGCAGGCCGACCTGCCGCAGGCCGGGCAGCCGCGCCCTGGCGGCGGCCACGGTGACGTCAATGATGGAGACGAACGGCACCGTGACGGCGTCCTGTACCTGCTGGGTGTAGGTGTGCGCGGTGTTGCAGGGCATCACCAAGAAGTCACAGCCGAAGCCCTCGAGGCGGCGGGCATCGGCCGCCAGCACCGGCCCCGGATCGGGCTGGGAACGGTCAAGGAGGTGCCTGGTGCGGTCCGGGATCGCGGCGTGGTTGAAGACCAACAGGTCGAGATGATCCTGATCCACCTGGGCGGCGGTCGATTCGATGACGCGGCGCAGGAAGTAGGCGGTGGCCAGCGGCCCCACTCCCCCAATGACCCCGATCAGCGGTCTATCGGCCAACGGCTTCATCGGCCCACCGCCCGACGGCCTTCGGCCCAGCGACCCTCAGCCCAGTGACGCCGAGCGGCGGCCCGCGGATAGAACCGGCCAAATTTACGGAAGTGATTGACCTGCGACACCGCAATGTAGGCCCAGCGGCGTGGGTCCGTCTCGCGCAGGTAGCTGAGTGGCTTGGACGCCCGGCCGGTCAACAGCAGGCGGCAGGCGCGCCGCCGCAGCGGCCGGTCGAAGAGATAGCGCCTCAGCAGGAGGCCCGGCAGCACCGTGTACAGGTGCTCGGGCAGCCAGTTGCCGGCCTCGTCCACCTTGCTCGCGTCTAGCACCGTGCGCGGGTCGGGATCTTGGCCCTGCAGCAGCTCGGTGACGTAGAAGCGGATCGGGTTGGCGCCGGCCGCCGTCAGGTAGAAGTTGGAGCGCCCCAGGCGGGGGTTTAGCTCGAAGAAGACGTCGTCGCCGGTGCGGGGATCGTGCTTCAGGTCGAAGTTGGCAAAGCCCGTCCAGCCCACTTGCTCCAGCAGACGGGCGGCCTGGGCCGCCACCGCGGGGTTCGGCTCGGTGATGATGCCGGCCGGGTTGCCCAGGGCGCCGGGGGCGTGCTCCTCGAGCAGCACCTGGCCGAAGCCGGAGAACCGCACCCTGCCCGCTTGGTCGCTGTAGCAGGTCAGGATGCGCATGCCGGAGTCGTCTCCGGGAATGTAGTCCTGGATGATCATCGCGCCGGGGTATCCCGCCTCGCGCACGCGGGTCAACAGGGCGGCAAGTTCTTCAGGCGTCTGGACGGTGTGGACCTTCTGTTTGCCGTCGTAGGTGACGTCGTGCATCAGCGCCGATGACGACGCCTTGGCGATCACCGGGAACCTGAGCCCCCGGGTATCGAGGTGGCCGGTGAAGTCGGGCACCTGGCAAACCACGGTGGTCGGGTGCGGGATGTCGAGTTCTCGGCAGAGCGCCCCGAACCGCTCCTTGTCGGTCATCCGGGCCAGCAGGGGCGCGTCGACGTAGGGCACCACATACCCGGCCGCGCGCAGGGTCGCGGCCGCGCCGACCAGGGTTTCCACCAGCCAGTCGGTGGAGGCCACGGCAATCAGCCGCCTGCCGGCGCTGTTTCGGGCGATTGTCAGCAAGCGGTCGACCACGGCGGCATCGTCATCGATCCGTGGCTCACTGAGATGGGTGAGGATGCGCGAGCGGCGCATCAGGCCGGTCGAGGTGCCGGAGATGACTATCGACCGGACGCCGTAGGCCTCGTGGAAGGCGCGCGCCAGCGAGTAGGCGCCCACGTCTCCGCCCAGGATTACCGGCTGGATCGTCGGCGGCAGGTCAGGCATGAGCCAGGTCCCGGTACTCGTCCTCGAGGATGGACATGATGATCACGTCCACGTGGGCGCCGTCCACATAGTGGGCGTCTCGCATCCGCCCCTCTTCGACAAAGCCAAGCTGCTTGTACAGGTTGATGGCGCGCGTGTTGAAGGCGAGCACGTCGAGGCTGACGCGGTGCAGGCGGGGGCCGGGCTCCCACTCCCCGTCGGGGTCGCGGTAGCCGTCGAAGGCGAACTTGCACACCGCCGAGATGGCCTCCCCCCCGTAGCCTCTCCCGCGATACTCCTTGAGGAGCTGCAGGCGCAGGTTGCCGGAGCGGGCGTCGGTGTCGATCTCGTTGAGGACAATCTCACCGATCATCTCGTCGGAGAGCGGCTGGCCGTCGCGCTCCTGCCCGGGGGTGATGGCCCAGTCGAAGCGACCCTCCCGGTCGGAGATGGTGGCGGTCCACTCCTCGATCTGTGGGAGGGTGAAGCTCTCGGTGGTTCCGGTCAGCCGCAGGCCCTCCGGGTCTTGCACCGATTCCCACAGGCGGGCGGCGTCGCGGGCCTCCATGGGACGCAGGCGCACCAGCCCCGAGCGCAGAACCGGGCCGCGGGTCACGCGCCAATCCTCTCCATCACCAGTTCCCGCACCCGTTGCGCGTCGGCCTGCCCCCTGGTGGCCTTCATCACCGCGCCGATGATCGCACCAATCGGGCCGAGGTTGCCGGAGCGGACCTTGTCCACGATGTCGGGCTGGGCGGCGAGCGTCTCATCGATGGCGGCGAGCAGGGGGCCGTCGTCCGAGACGATCTCCAGGCCGCGGGCGGCGACGATGGCGGCGGGGTCGCCCTCCCCGGCGAGCACTCCGTCAAGCACCTGGCGGGCGATCTTGTCGTTGATCTTGCCGGCGTCGATCAGGCCCTGCAGCGCGGCCACCTGGGCGGCGGTCACGGGCAGTTCGACCAGCGGGGTGTCGGTGGAGCGGCCAACGCGCGAGAGCTCGCCCATCCACCACTTGCGGGCGGCGGCGGGGCTGAGCCCGGCCGCGACGGTGGCCTCAATCGATTCGAGCGCCCCGGCGTTGACGACATCGCGCATCTCGGCGTCCGCGTAGCCCCATTCCTGCTTGAGCCGGCGGCGTCGGGCCTGCGGGAGTTCGGGCAGTGCCGCGCGCAGTTCCTCGACCCACTGGCGGCTCGGGGCCACGGGCACCAGGTCTGGCTCGGGGAAGTAGCGGTAGTCGTCGGCGTCGGACTTGGGCCGGCCCGGCGAGGTGGAGCCATCCTCCTCGTGGAAGTGGCGCGTCTCCTGGGTGACCTTGCCCCCGGCGTCCAGGATGGCGGCGTGACGCGAGATCTCGAAGCGCACCGCCTTCTCGATGGAGCGGAACGAGTTGACGTTCTTGGTCTCCGAGCGGGTGCCAAGCGGGGCGTCCGGGCTGGGACGCAGCGACAGGTTGATGTCCGCGCGCAGCTGCCCGCGCTCCATGCGTGCCTCGGAGACGTCCAGGGTGCGCATGATCTCGCGCAGCGCCTGCACGTAGGCCGAGGCGATCTCGGGGGCGCGGTCGCCCACCCCGGTCAGCGGTCGGGTGACGATCTCGATTAGCGGGATGCCGGAGCGGTTGTAGTCCACCAGCGAGTAGTCGGCGCCGTGGATGCGCCCGGCGGCCCCGCCGACGTGGGTGTTCTTGCCGGCGTCCTCCTCCATGTGGGCGCGTTCGATCTCTACGCGGTAGACCGTCCCGTCCTCCAGCTCGACGTCGAGGTGGCCATCGAACGCGATCGGTTCATCGGACTGTGAGATCTGGTAGTTCTTGGGGATGTCCGGGTAGAAGTAGTTTTTGCGGGCGAAGCGGCACAGCTGGGCGATCTGGCAGTTGAGCGCCAGGCCGATCTTCACCGAGTATTCGATGGCCCGCGCATTGACCACGGGCAGGGTGCCGGGCAGGCCCAGGCTAACCGGGGTGGTCTCCGAGTTGGGGGCCGCGCCGAAGGTGTGCGCCGCCGGGCAGAACATCTTGGTCACGGTGCCGAGTTCCACGTGCACCTCGATACCGAGCACCGGGTCGTAGCGCCTGACGGCGTCCTCGTACTTCACCAGTTTCTCGTTCATGTTCATTCGCCTCCTTCTTCGCGGGCGGTCAAGGGGGACGCCTGGTCGAGGAGCGGGCCGCCCCACTTGGCAACGAGTCTCGTCTCGACGGCTGCGGCCACCCGGTACAGGCGGGCGTCCTCACGGGCGGGGGCGAGCACCTGCAGGCCGACCGGCAGGCCATCGTCCGACAGGCCGTTCGGCACCGTGATGCCGGGCACGCCGGCGAGGTTGGCCGGAATGGTGGCGATGTCATTGAGATACATGGCCATCAGGTCGTCTACCCTCTCGCCCATCTTGAACGCGGTAGTCGGGGCCGTCGGGGAAACCAGCACGTCCACCTGCTCGAAGGCCGTGGCAAAGTCGCGCTGGATGAGGGTGCGAACCTGCTGGGCGGCGCCGTAGTAGTGGTCGTAGTGGCCCGAAGACAGGGCGTGCGTGCCCAGGATGATGCGGCGCTTGACCTCCTCACCGAAGCCGGCGCCCCGGGTGGCGGCCATCACGCGCTCGGCGGTGACCGGACCCTCGGCGGGCTCGACACGCAGGCCGAAGCGCATGCCGTCGAACTTGGCGAGGTTGGAGGAGACCTCGGCGGGCATGATCAGGTAGTAGGCGTCGAAGGCGTAGGGGAACGACGGGCAGGAGAGCTCGACAATCTCGGCACCGGCGGCCTTGAGCACCTCCAGGGACTCGTTGAAGCGGGCCTCGACCCCAGCCTGGTAGCCCTCGCCGTGCATCTCCTTGACCACTCCTACCCGCAGCCCGGTCAGGTCGCCGGAGGCGCCCTCGCGCGCGGCGGCGCTGTAGGAGGGTACGGGTTCGTTCAGGGAGGTGGAGTCGCGGGGGTCGTGGCCGGCAAGCACCTCGTGGAAGAGGGCGGCGTCGAGCACGGTGCGGGCCACCGGGCCGGCCTGGTCAAGGGAGGAGGCCATGGCGATGCAGCCGTAGCGGGAGACCGACCCGTAGGTGGGCTTGACGCCGACCGTGCCGGTGACGGCGCCGGGCTGGCGGATCGAGCCGCCGGTGTCGGTGCCGATGGCTAGGGGCGCCTCGTAGGCGGCGACGGCCGCGGCAGAGCCTCCGCCGGAGCCACCGGGAATGCGCTCCAGGTCCCACGGGTTGAAGGTGGGGCCGAAGGCGGAGTGTTCGGTGGACGAGCCCATGGCGAACTCGTCGAGGTTGGTCTTGCCGAGGATCGGCATCAGCGCCTGGCGGCACTTTTCGACGATCGTGGCGTCGTAGGGGCTGATCCAGCCCTCCAGGATCCTGGAGGCGGCGGTGGTGGGCATGCCCTTGGTCACCACTAGGTCCTTGATGGCCACGGGCACCCCGGCCAGTTCTGGCAGCGTCTCGCCGGCGGCGCGGCGCGCGTCAACCTCAGCGGCGGTCGCCAGGGCGTCAGCGGCCGAGACGTGCAGGAAGGCGTGCACCTGCGGGTCGATGGCGGCGATGCGGTCGAGGTGCGCCTGGGGCACTTCCACCGAGGTGA
>WRIF01000103.1 GCA_009782865.1 Promicromonosporaceae bacterium | reverse complement strand
ACGAGCCCACCTACGCCGAGACCGATCCCGAAGAGACGCACTCAGTCCTCGATGACCATCTGCCCGAGACGGACCCGTACGAAGACAAGCCTGCAGGTGAAGAGACCCCGCCCATCGAACTCGCTCCAGACGCAGGCGACCACCACGACGTCGACGCTGACCAAGACGGCTCCTGGGGCGAGACCCCCGGCCTCGAATGGGACTTCGACCGGGAGGCAGACTTCGAGAGTCTCGCCCTTGAACCGCTGCGCGCTCCGATCCCCGCCGGCGACACGCTAGCCGTCCGTCGCGGGAACGCCATCTACATCCAAGGAGTCCTCGGCGGGCAAACAGTCCGCCGGTTCGTCTTCGGCCACGCCGGCGACGAGATCTTCGCCGGCGACTTCAACGGCAACGGCTACACCGAGTTCGCGCTACGCCGCGGCAACCAGATCTTCGTCCAACGCCACATTGGCGACCTACGCCCGCCCGCCTTCACCTTCGGCCGCCTCGGTGACGAGGTCTTCATCGGAGACTTCAACGCAGACGGGCGCGACACATTCGCCATCCGCCGCGGCAATGCCTTCCACATCCGCAACACCCTCACCTCCGGCCCGGCAGACCGCATCCTGCACTTCGGCCGCGCTGGCGACGAAGTACTCGTCGGCGCCTGGGACGGACAACCTGGTGACACGTTTGCAGTCCGCCGCGGCAACACCTTCTTCCTGCGCAACGACCTCCTCTCCGGCAACGCCCACCACACCTTCACCTTCGGCCGACACACCGACGACGTCCTAGTCGGAGACTGGAACGGTGACGGCCGCGACAACAAAACCGTCCGCCGCGGCAACCGCTTCTACGTCGACACCCACGGCACCGGAGGCAACGCCGGCCAAATCTTCGCCTTCGGCCGCGCCGACGACCACGTCCTCACCGGCCGCTTCGACCACAACCTCATCACCCACGTCCCCGCGCCGGTCAACCCCGAACCCTTCATTCGCGACATGCTCAACCAGTGGCAGGCTGGCCGGTCCTGCGACTCGATGACCCCCCAGGAACAGGCTGCACTGGCCCGGGTGAACTATCGCCACCACAACATGGGCCACCAACCGCCAGGCGTTCACGCTGCGGCAGCCGCCTACTACAACCTCAGCCGTGACACGGCTGCGGCAATGTTCGTCGTATCGTGCGCCGACATTCCCATGAACGACTGGATCGCCCAGGCCCGCGCAGACATCACCCTCAACGCCGGCCACCACGCCCGCGGCATCTGGGGCTGGCTCTTGCCCTCCTGTAGGTGGTGGGACCCGAACGTCACCTGCCTATGGACCACTCAGGGCCACCCCGGCACGAACGAACACCTGCCCACCAGTGCTATGAGCCATGTCCAGTGGACCGACTTCCGGGCACTGCCCGTCGGCTGGAATCGCTGGAGCGGACAGCCCACCTGGGGCCACGAACCACTGATCTACCGCTGGCCACTGCCCCTCATTGACGCCATGATCCCCGCCAGCAGTTTTGACTTCAATCAGCAGGCCCTGGCCCGAGCACAAGCCCGTTGGACCCAGCCCAGACAAGTCACCATCGCCGACCTGGCTACCTGGCTACTAGAAAACGGATTCACCACCTCACAGGTCAACTACACCATCGGCTCCCTGGGCACCGGCTTCTTCCGCCCCTAGACACCATCCCTCGAACTAGACCGCCACGAACAGGAACACCATGAACGTCTCAACCCCCAAAGAAAAGAACCGACGACGAACCCCCTGGCCGGCCAGCGTAATCGCCGCCTCCCTCCTGATCACAACTGGCGTGACTGGTTTTGTCCTGCACAACAACCACCAGTCCAACGTTCGTGCCGAGCAGAAGGCCGCGGCCGTCGCTGCGCTGGAGGGGGCGTGCACCGAACAGGCAGAAGTGATCGCCGAGCTTCGGGCGCAGCAGGATGCTGCCACCGACCTCACAGTCCTCCTCGTCGCGGACATCGACGTAACCGCGCTACTCGCAGCGACTGCGGACGCCGTCCGCCTCGACGGGGTCGACTGCAACCACCCTGACGACGCAGACGCCGTATACCTGGCGTCCCGCACCACCGAGGTGGAGGCCCGTATTGCCGAACTCGCTGCAGCTCTCGCTGCGGTTGAAGCCGAGCATCAGGCCGTTCTCGATGCCTGGCAGGCCCACCGCGACGAACAAGCCACAGCCAATCAGGCCGCCCTGCTCGCCGCGGCGCAAGCCGCGCTGGACGCTGCCCGCGAAGCAGGTGAAGCCGCCTACGCTGACTCCTACAGCCTGGTCGACAACGAAGAGGTTCGCCAGCGGCTCCGCGAAGCCCTGGACGCCGACCCCGGCACCTCACCCTCCCGGACCCAGGCATACGCCTGGATCATCTACGCCCGCGCGAACGACGTGACCGACGCCGTGCATGCCCGCGAAGACCGCCTCGCCGCCGAAGCAGCATCAGCTGCCGCTGCACGGCCGTCAGCCAACCGACCCGGCACCGGAGACAGCAGCGGCAGCAGGAACGGCGCCGGCGGAAACGGCACCGGCGGAAGTGGAGCCAGCGGCAACGCTGGAGGAGGTCAACCCGCGCCCCCTGCTGATGGCGGTCACCAGCAGGCCCCCCCAGCACCGCCTCAGGAGCAAGCCCCGCCGGCCCCGCCTGCGCAGGAGCCTTGCGTGTGCGCGGAGTTCAACTGGCATCCGGACCCTGACCACCCCCGCAACCAGAGTTGCTATCGCTGGAATCGCGCCGGCTGCTGAGCTAGCCAAACGATGGTGTTGCACTTCAGAACTGATTCCGTGGAGAGCGGGAGGTGGCCTTGGGGTTATAGGACAAAAGGGGCTTCGGATGGGAGGGCATCCACGACCGGCTCCTCCCGAATCCCAACCTCATCCCCCCGCCCACGGGACCACGGGGACTACTGTCGGAGAGGTGGCTCGGCTACACCGGCACATCCATTTGCCTGACTCGGCCGCGAGCACTGGTCCAGGTGGAAGCAGCAATCGGGTCGTTCACCCCTACGCAGATAACTCGCGCGATGCAGACACTGCAAGTACACGAGCACATGTTCACCCCCAACGAAAACTGGGACCCTATCTGCCGCGACTACGTCAACCAGCAAGGAGTCCAGCCGTTCGGAAGGAAAGCACCATGAACCAGCAGCGCACAGAAGAAAAGCCCCGCCGTCGGACCCTCCTGGCTGGCGTCATCACCGCCGCCCTTGTGGCAGGCGCCGGCACCACCGGCTTCGTCCTCCACACCAACCACCAGGCCAGCCAGCGCGCCGAACGGGCAGCCGAGGCCGGCGTGCTTCTGGTAGGTGCCTGCCTAGCCCAGACCGAAGCCCTGAGCAACCTACATGCCAAACAAGCCGCCGCCGGCGAACTCGTCACCCTCGTAGACGGCAACGTCGACGCCATCGCCCTGCAAGCCGCCATCGAGGCCGCCGAGCTCCTTGATGCCGCTGACTGCTTCACCGACGTCGAAGACGATGCCGACTACCTCACCACCCGCAAGACCGCGGTCGAGACCCGCACCGGCGAACTTGCCGTCACACTCGGCGTCCTCATGGACGAGTATCAGGCTGTCCGTGACACCTGGCAGGCCCACCTCGCTGAGCAGGCCGCTGCCGAGCAGGCCGCCGCCCTCGCGGCTGCCCAGGCAGCACTCGATGCTGCCCGCGCGGCAGGTGAGGCCATCTACGCCGACTCCTACGGCCTCGTGGACGACAACGACGTCCGCCGGGCACTAGGTGACGCCCTCGACGTATACCCGGGCGACTCGCCCTCCCGAACGCAGGCCTATGCCTGGATTATCGAAGCCCGCGCAGACGACGTCCAGGACGCCATGCAGGTCCGTGCAGATCGCCTCGCCGCCGAAGCAGCAACCCGCCCACCCACTAGCCGACCCGGCACTGGAAACGACGGAGGCGCCGGGAGTGCAGCCGGCGGAGGAGAATCCGGGGGCGGCGGCTCCGGCGGAGGGGGGAGCAGCGGAGGGGCCGGCGGCGGACAGCCGGCACCCCCTGCCGGTGGCGGCGGTCATCAGCAGCCTCCCCCGGCACCGCCCCAAGAGCAAGCACCACCACCAGCTGCGCAAGAACCCTGCGTTTGCGTCGAGTGGGCATGGAATGCACCGGGTGCTTGCTACCGGTGGAATCGGAACGGATGTTGAGTCATCGAGCCTAGCTTGCCTCCATCATCGCTACAGCCTTCGCGACTGCGGCCGGCGTGACTGGTTTTGTTCTGCACTCCAACCATCAGTCCAACGTTCGTGCCGAGCAGAAGGCCCCGCCCGCGTGTGGGCGGACCCCTAGGCGTCAGGGACTTGTGAGACACCCCGTCTTGGGGTTTGACTCCTTGTGGGGCGGGATTGTGTGGTGCGACGTGACCCTGGCTTGCGCCGGCTTGGCTGCTGTCTGGCGAGAATATGTGATGGTGAGCCCGCGTTCTAGCCGTCTCCGTCGCCGTCAGTTTGATCCGGAGTGCAAGGCTCGCGTTCTGGCCGAGTACGAGGCTGCCGGGCCTGGTGAGCGCGGGGTGCTCCTTGGCTGTGAAGGCCTGTAGTCCTCCCATGTCTCGGTGTGGCGGCGGGCCGCGAACGCTGGCGCCATCGAGGGTCTGATTCCCAAAGCCTCGGACCGCCGGCAGCGCCCAGAGTCTCAAAGCCCCGGCCGTCGCCGGCGAACTGTTTGACCGTCACCGAGCGTGAGGTGGTGCTCGCGCACCTGACTTCTGATCGGTTTGCTGACAAGGCGGTCGCGCAGGTGTGGGCCACGCTCCTGGACGAGGGCACGTACCTGTGCTCGATGTCCACGATGCTAAGGATTCTGCGGGAAAACGCTGCCTCGGTCGAGCGGCGCCGCCAGGCCACCCACCCACCGCGCAAGCGCCCAGAACTGGTGGCCTACGCGCCGGTAGAGGTCTGGTCGTGGGAAGACGGCAACATCGCCAAAGAGTTGATCACCGCCGCGATGGGCCACCACGGCATCCCGCACACCGTTCACGCCGACCGCGGCACCGCGATGACGTCTAAGCCCGTAGCTCGACTCCTGGTCGATCTCGGCATCGACCGGTCCCACTCCAGGCCCAGAACCAGTAACGACAACCCGTACATCGAGTCGTCGTTCAAGACCATGAAATACCCCCCAGTGTTCCCCGAACGGTTCAAGAACATCGAGCACGCCCGAGCGTTCATGGCCGAGTTCGTCACCTACTACAACCACGTTCACCGGCACGCCGGGATCGGGCTGCACACCCCGGCCACGGTCCACTTCAGCACCGCCATCGAAATCCGCCGCCAGCGGCAGGTCACCCTGGACGCCGCCTACCAGGCCAACCCCACCAGATTTGAACGCGGCCGCCCGACCCCACCTAAACTGCCAGAAGCCGCCTAGATCAACGAGCCCTCAAACGAGGCCCTCATACAAAGCGCCTGACCGAACCTGTCTCAAACCCCTGACGCGTTCCGCGCTGACACTCATCCAATCCTCTCCACTCAGTGGCACTCCGCCTGCAACCTTGACCTACGACCCGAACACGTCCCTACCGGCTCGCGTCGCCCGGTGTGGTAGCTGTGCCCCGCTGGTCACGAGTACGAGTGCGTCGTTGCGCTGCGTGAGCAGGGGCGCGGTTGCCCAGACCGCCGGGACTGATGCCTGCCAAGTGATGCTGGTCGCAAGTTGGCCAGATCGACTCTGAGCAAGGTCCAACGTTTGGATAGCCCTTCCCGCGAAAGGTCGTCGTACAAGTGTTCTATAATGGGAGGGGAGGTGGTGTCCATGAGCAAGGCGGCGCGCTCTGTGGCAGCCAAGCGCGACTGGGGTGCCGACGAGTCCGGGGTCAACGTGATGCACGTTGACATGGACGCCTTCTACGCCTCCTGTGAGCTGGCCAGGCGTCCCGAGCTGCGCGGCAAGCCGGTGGTCGTTGGCGGTCTGGAGGGGCGCGGCGTGGTGCTCGCCGCCACCTATGAGGCGCGGGGGTATGGCGTGCGCAGTGCGGTTCCGATGGCGGTGGCGCTCCGCAACTGCCCCGGCGCCATCGTTATCGAACCCGACCACCGTCTCTACTCGGCGGTGTCCGACTCGGTGATCGCGATGATGCACGAGATCACGCCG
>WRIF01000102.1 GCA_009782865.1 Promicromonosporaceae bacterium | reverse complement strand
ACACTACCGGTACAAGCTGGCCTGGCTGGCGGCCCTGCGGGAGGCGGCCGCCGGGTGGCTCGCGGCCGAGCCGCAGGCGCGCCTGGCCCTCTTGGGTGACTGGAACGTCGTCCCCCGCGACGAGGACGTGTGGGACATCGCCGCGTTTGCGGGCGCCACCCATGTCACCCCGGCAGAACGGGAGGCCTTCTTTGCCTTTGCCGACTGTGGCCTGCGCGAGGTGACCCGCGAACACCTGCCCGCCCCGCACACCTACACCTACTGGGACTATCAGGGCCTGAGCTTCCCCAAGGACTACGGGATGCGCATCGACTTCGCCTACGCCAGCCCGACCCTGGCCGGCCTCACCACGGCGGTGGCGATCGACCGGGAGGAACGCAAGGGGAAGGGCGCCTCCGACCACGTGCCCGTGGTCTTGGAAGTGGCGTAGGGCATCCCCGCCTCTGTGGCGATTCGGCGCCCGTTGTAGCGACTAATGGCGACGCCCAGCGCGCTGTTAGCCTGCCGGTTCACGACGATTTGCGCATGAACAAAACCAAGACTCCGCTGCGGCGCGGCCTCGCCGCCCTCGCAGCCGGCCTGTTGGCCGCGCTCGCCCTGACCGGCTGCATGCGCGTCTCCATGGACATCACCGTCAACGAGAACGACACCATCGACGGCTCCGTGGTGATGGCCTTCTCCGACGGCCTCGCCACCCTCATGGGCGTCTCCCCCGAGGAAATGTGGGACGAGATCGGTGACGAGATGATGGGTGACCTGCCCGACGACGCCGACATCCAGCCCTATTCCTCTGACGGCTTCACCGGGGTGCGGATCACCCTGGCCAATGAGCCGCTCGACGCCGCCGACGGCCTCGCCAGTGAGGACCTGGAGATCATCCGCGACGGCGATGAGTTTGTGCTCACCGGCGTCATGGACATGACGGACGCCGACACCGCCGGTGTTCCCGCGGGCATGCTCGACGGCTTTGACGTGCTGATCCGGGTCACCTTCCCCGGTGAGGTGCTAGAGCACAACGGTGAGGTCTCGGGCACCACGGTCTCGTGGCGGGCGGAGATTGGCGAGCTCAACGAGATGAGCGCGCGGGCCATGGCCACCCCCGGTGGGGGCGGCAGCGCAGCCGGTGGCGGCGGCCTTAACCCGTTGGTGTGGGTCGGCATCGGCATCGCGGTAGTGGCCCTGGTGCTGCTACTGGTGGTGCTGCTCCGCTCCCCGAAGACCAAGCAGGACAACGACGGCGCCCCGCTGATCGACGGCCACGGCAACCCGGCCTACCCCGGGGCGCTGCCCCCAGTGGGCAACGCCTACGCTCCTCCCGCCGCGCCGGGCGCCCCGCTGGTAGACGCCGCCGGCAACCCGTACCCCGCGCCGACCGCCGCTCCGGCTCAGCCGTATGCGCCGAACACCCAGCTGTTTGACGCCCAGGGCAACCCGGTCTATCTGGCGGCCCCGCCCGTCGCAGCCCCGGCGGCCCCTGCCGCCCCGGCAGCGCCCATGGCACCGATGGCACCCCCGCAGGCCGCTCCCGTGGCGGCACCTCCGGTTGCTGCTCCGGTTGCGGCGCCCCCCGTCGCAGCGCCTCCGGTTGCGGCGCCTCCGGTGGCTGCCGCTCCCGTGGCTCCTGTCGCCCCAGTGACACCAGTGGCTCCGGCTGCGCCCGCACAGCCCGCGGTCGTCCCCTCCCCGGCGGCTCCTGCGGCACCCGCTCCAGTGGCCGAGGTGCCGGTCGCGCCGGTGGTCGCCGCCCCGGCGGCCCCAGTAGCTGAGGCGCCCGCCGCTGCGGCCGAGACGCCTGTCGCCCCTGTCGCTCCGGCGGCCGAGGCCCCTGCGGCGCCGGTCGCCTCCCCACAGGTCGTCTCTCCACCTGCTAGCGAGGCGCCCGACCACTCCGCGTAACCGCGTAGGCACCCCGTAACTGGCGGGTCACCCCCTGGGTGGCCCGCCAGTTGCCTTTTCACCCAGTGCGTCTCTGCTCAGGGCGCCCGGCGCCACGGGGAAGTCGGCCGCGTCCAAGATTTCTCCCCCGGTCGTCGCCCACAGGGCGTGGGCAATCTGGGCCACCAGGGCCGTCGCGGCAGATCGCCTGGCTGCCGCGGGTTCGGCCGGGTACTCGTGCCACCGGTCTGCGGGGTCTTTGGGTTCCCAGCGAACCCGGTAGGCGATTGCCCCCGCAGAGCCCCAGTCCTTGCCGTGCAGGGCCGGCGGCAGGTCGTCGTCACCCATCACCTCGATCGCCACCAGCCCGGCGGCGGGGTGCTCGAGGTGTACGGCGTACCCGTCGAGCACATGGGGGGCTTGGACGGCCCGGTGATCGACCTCGTCGGCGGCGGCGTGCACGGCGGCCAGCAGCCCGGTGCCGAGCTGCGCCTTCGCCCTAGCGAGGGGGTCGCCCAGGTCGGCTGCGTGCTCCTGCCCGAGGGCGGCCGCTGCGGCCGGGGACACCGCAGGGGCGGTCGCCTCGGCGCTGGGCCCGGCGTACTCGACGCCGCTGGTCGCCAGGGCGGCGGTCGGCTCAACCGAACGCGCCACCCGCTGGCAGGCGTTGGGGTCAAGCCACACCCCGGAGTAGAGGGTCAGGTCGACCGCGGTTCCGGGATCGGGCCGCAGCACGAGCCGGTCCAGTTGCGCGGCGGAGACGCAGCGACGGGCAACATCCAGGAGCCAGGTGGTGACCCGCTCTTCCTCCCGGTTGGGCAGTCCCGCCGGAAAGGCCGCCGCCAGGGGCTCGGTCGGCAGGGGCGGGTCCGGCCAGCGCTCTCGGGGGCAGGTGAGCCTCCACAGTTGGGAGAACTCGGCCGGCAGGTCGGGGGCCACCGTGCTTCCGGAGACCACCGACAGGGCGCTAGGCGGCGCGTACGGTCCGGTGAGTCGACTGTGGCGAGTCAGGCGCATCTCGCCTGGCTCCCCAGGGGCGGCGAGGCGAGGCAGCGAGGAGGTCTCGTCGGTGGGGGCGAGGACGGCGGCGGACTTGGGCTGGTCGTCTGGGACAACGGCCCATCTAGCGGCGGAGAAGCGGGCGGCGGCCAGGTGGAACAGCTCGTCTGAGGTCATCCCCGCCGGGAGGGCGAGCAGGTGGCGGGCAAGGTACGGGTCGGGCTCCGGTTCGGGCAGGATGGGCAGGGCGGGGCGCCGTCCGGCCTCCTGGCGGCCGTGGGCCTCCCGCCGACTGGGCAGGCTCGGCGTCGCTGCGGCCGTCTCCACCACCTCACGCAGTTCGAGGGGGCCGGTGTGGCCCGGTGGCTGGGTTCCGTGCACGCCGCCAGCCTAGTCGGCGGCGACCGGTGGGGCGCCTCCGGGGGGTTCTGCGGCGGCGGCGCGGCCCCTTCGCGGTTCGGGTATGCTTGCCTGCGAGCGTTACTGGGTGCCTCGGCGCCCCTGCGGGTGTAGTTCAATGGTAGAACTTCAGCTTCCCAAGCTGATAGCGCGGGTTCGATTCCCGTCACCCGCTCAAAATCCCTGACGGGGCTTGACGCCCCGGCGGGGATTTTGTGTTCGCGCTGAACATGGCCGGGAATCGACTAGGCGCCTCGCCAGTGGCGAGGCAACTTGTCCCGTCACCCGCTCAAAATCCCTGACGGGGCTTGACGCCCCGACAGGCGGCGATCACCACCTCTAGCCCGGCGGCGACGTCCTCCACCGCCATGACCCGCGCGGGCGGCACGTGCACAAACCCGGCCTGGGCGCACTGCCCGGGAGCCGAGTTGAGCAGGGAGTAGAAGACCGAGTTGCAGACATAGGTCCCCGCAGAGTACGAGAGTTGCACCGGAATCTCGGCGGCGCGCAGGGCCGTCTCGGCCTCCCGCACCGGCAGGCGAGTCCAGTAGGCGCTGGGCCCGGCGGGATCAAGCGGCCGATCTACCGGCTGGTCACCGGCGTTGTCGGGGATGCGGGCGTCGGCCAGGTTGACGGCCAGACGTTCAAGCTTGATGCCCGTCGCGGTCGCGTCGAGGCCCACATTGAGGATCGCATCGAACGGACCCTGCTCGGCGATCAGGGCAGCGACCCGGCGGGCGGCCCCGCCGAAGGTGACGGGCAGCCTGGCGGTCACGAGGTCGCCGTCATCCTCCGTCCGGCGCCGCCCCGCTATCAGGGAGACCGCCTCCCAACTCTCGTTGATGGCGGCCCCGTCGAAGGGCTCAAATCCGGTGAGCAGCACCCTGAAACTTCCCATGGCGGCAGGATACCCGCCCGCGTTTGGCCCCGCGGGGCGGCGTCCGCTATGCTTTCCCGGTTGCCATTCGGAGACCCTTGGGATTCTGCGGGGGTGACAATCGGGGTGTGGCGCAGCTTGGTAGCGCGCTTCGTTCGGGACGAAGAGGTCGCAGGTTCAAATCCTGTCACCCCGACCGAGAGAGCCTAAACGTCGTGCTTGCACGAACGTTTTTGGCGAACGACTAAGGGGTCGCAGGCGCGCAGCGCCGAATACCCCGACGAACGATCCCAAGCGCCGAACTTGTTCGGATGCTTGAGGTGAGCAAGGAGGGGGTTGACGACGCCAAGCGTCGGAAACCCCGACCGAAACACCAGGACTCTGACCAGGGGAAACGCCCCGGAAGGTGGCCTCGGCCGTTTCGAGACGTTTCGGCGCGTTCAGGCCATCATCCCTCCCGAACCAGGGACGAGCCCGCCCGGACAGCCCCGATAGACTGCGCAGATGCCGTTCAACACCGCCGCCTTCGAGACCGAGCCCTGGTCGCGCCGCAAGAAGATCGGCTGGACTATCACCGCCATCTTGACCTTCACCGTGCTCTCCGTGGGCGGCGTCCTGTTGTTCGACCTCACCCGCTGGGAGACCGTCACCGCCACCGAGACGGCCGCAGCCGCCCCCAATGTCCACATCGTCGCCGACGGACGGGTCTTTGTGCGCGCCACCCCTCGCCAGGACATCGAGATCATCGCCACCGGCGAGGGCGGCCTCATCCGGCCCACCTTCACCACCCAGGCCCTCTCCAGCGACACCCTGCGCATTGAGAACAGCTGCGCCAACTGGACCCAAGGCTTCCTCGACTGCTCCGGCTCCCTAGAGGTACTGGTGCCTCTGCACACCAATGTGGTGATCGAGACGGAAAACGACCTTGCCCGCGCCTTCGACGTGGCCGGCACCGTCGAGATCACCACCAACCGCGGACAGGTGGACGTCTCGCGCATCAGCGGCGACCTGACCGTGGACACCCAGGTGGGCGCCGTCCGCGTGTGGTACGGCCGCGGCGACGTGGACGTCCGGACGCTTGACGGCGGGGTGCGCATCTACCAGGGCCGAAACGTCACGGTGCACACCCGCACCGGCCCCATCGAGATCAACTATCCCAGCGGCGACATCGCCGCCACCTCATCCAGCGGAATCATCGCCGTGTGGGTGGACGCCCCGGCGGCGCTGACCGTCGAGGCCGACCACGCTCGACGGCAGATCGAGGGCCCCGCAGACCCCGCCGCCACCCGCCGGGTCGACATAACCACCGACGGCAGCTTCGTGGCCTTCCTCGACGAGGCAGGCCGCACTATCGGCGGCCTCTGCCCCGTCTGCCAGCGCTGACCACCCGCCCCGCACCGGGCAACCAACGCCGGGCAACGAGCACCGAGCAGCGAGCGGAGGGCGCAGGCCACCCTCGTCGACCCGCCATCTCTCGACCAGCCGGCGAAGCGCACGCAGACAGGGGCGCACGCGGGCAGGGCGACTACGCCAGGCCTAGGCGCTCCCCCAGGAACGTGAACCGCAGCGAGTCCATCAGCGCGGACTGGGCGTTGTTCGCGGCCCCGCCATGCCCGCCCTCCACGTTCTCGTAGTAGGTGACCTCCACCCCCGCCTCCCGCAGCAGCGCCGCGAACTTCCGGGCGTGGCCCGGGTGAACGCGGTCGTCCTTGGTCGAGGTGTAGATGTAGGTCGGCGGGTACTCGATCTGCGAGGACACGTTGTGGTAGGCCGAGTAGTGCTTGAGGAACTCCCAGTCGGAGTCCACGTCCGGGTTGCCGTACTCGGCCATCCAGGAGGCGCCGGCCAGCAGGTGGGAGTAGCGCCGCATGTCGAGCAGGGGCACGCCGATCATGATCGCCCCGAACAGTTCCGGGTAGGTGGTGAGCATGTTCCCGGCCAGCAGGCCGCCGTTGGAGCGCCCCTCACAGCCCAGGTGCGCCACATCCGTGATGCCCGTGGCAACCAGTTC
This sequence comes from Promicromonosporaceae bacterium, assembly GCA_009782865.1. Classification (GTDB taxonomy): domain Bacteria; phylum Actinomycetota; class Actinomycetes; order Actinomycetales; family Cellulomonadaceae; genus Xylanimonas. The sequence continues at coordinate 45 of WRIF01000102.1, read as the reverse complement.
CCGCGCCACGGCCGCGAAGTCTTCGTAGGCCTTGTGCCGGTTCTC
>WRIF01000101.1 GCA_009782865.1 Promicromonosporaceae bacterium | reverse complement strand
TCCTGCGCCCTGACCAACGTCGTGAGCTCTGCCAGGACGTGTCAGCCGGGCTCTACTTCAGAAGAGCGAGGGAACCGGCCCGAGATGGCCTCGCCGTGGGCGGGCAGGTCCTCGTCGTTGGCGACGGCCACGATCCGCTCATGCAACTCGGCCAGGGCGTCCCGGCTGTACTCGATGACCTGCACGGACTTCAAGAAGCTCAACACCGACAGCGCCGAGGCGAAGCGGGCGGTGCCGCCCGTGGGCAGCACGTGGTTGGAGCCGGCCATGTAGTCGCCCAGGCTCACCGGCGAGTACGGACCCACGAAGATGGCCCCGGCGCTGGTGATCCGCTCGGCAATCTCGGCGGCGCCCTGACAGATCAGTTCCAGGTGCTCCGCACCATAGGCGTCGACCACGGCGATCCCCTGCTCCAGGTCATCGACCAGCACGATGGCACTCTGCGGGCCGGACAAGGCGACCGCCACCCGCTCGGCGTGCTTGGTCCTCGGCGCCAGGTCCGCGACGGCGGCCGTGACCGCGGCAGCCAAGGCCGCGGAGGGGGTCACGAGCACGGACGCCGCCAGCGGGTCGTGCTCGGCCTGGGAGATCAGGTCGAGGGCAACATGTCCCGGGTCGGCGGTGTCATCGGCGAGCACGGCGATCTCGGTCGGTCCGGCCTCCGCGTCGATCCCCACCACGCCCTGCACTAGCCGCTTGGCTGCAGCAACGTACACGTTACCCGGACCGGTGATCACATCCACCGGCTGGCAAGAGTCGGTGCCGTAGGCGAACATGGCGACCGCCTGGGCGCCGCCGACGGCATAGACCTCATCGACGCCCAGCAGGGCGCAGGCGGCCAGGATAGTCGGGTGGGGCAGGCCAGCGTGCTCCCGCTGTGGAGGGGAGGCCAGCGCGATGGAGCCGACGCCGGCGGCCTGCGCGGCCACCACATTCATGATCACCGAACTCGGATAGACCGCCAAACCTCCAGGGGCGTACAGCCCTACCCGCTCCACCGGGATGTAACGCTGCCGCACGGTCGCCCCGTCGGCCAGGACCGTGGTGTGCTCCGGAGGCACCTGGGCGGTGTGTACCTTCCGCACGCGGACGATGGCCTCCTCAAGCCCGGCGCGAACGGTCGGATCGAGGCCGGCGAGGGCGGCGGCATTGGTCGCTGCGGGGACGCGGATCGACTCGGGGCGCACGCCGTCAAAACGCTCCCCCAGGTCACGCAGCGCCTCATCGCCGCGGGCGCGAACGTCGGCCACGATCGGCTCGACCACCATCAACGCCTCGCCCACCCCCAACTCGGGGCGCGGCATGACAGAGAGCAGGTCGCGGCGGGTCAGGTGCCGCCCGCGCAGGTCGATGGTTCTGAGCACAAGGGTTTCCGGCACAGGCGAATCCTAGTCAGTCCAGGCCCACCGGCGAGACGGAAACAACCTCCCCGGCGGCGAGCACCACGACAACTCCGGCCCCGTCACCGGATATCCAGGTGACCGTGTCGGTCAAAAGTCCGTCCGTCTCGACGGTCGAAATGGCCATCGGCGGCAGGCCCATGATGGCCTCGACCTCGTCCAGGCTCATGCCGGCGGACAAGGCCGAATAGTTGGCCAAGGTCACCGCGTCGGCCGCCTCGTCCATCTGCCTGAGGTCGGTGAACGTGGTCATGATGACCCCATCGACGTCGAACACCACGGAGAGAGCGCGAGATTCGGGGCCAATCCAGGTCAGGCTGCGGGCCTCGGGTCCCATGTCTGGTGAGAGGTTGGCGGACGTGGCGCCGGCGCCGAGCAGCGTCTCGACCTCCTCCTGCGACATGCCGATCGTGACCTGCCCGGCGATCTCTCGCGTCACGTCCACCATTTCGGGCTGGCCGGTCGACAGGTTCTCCGGCGCCGGGTCCGCCTGCTCGTACGCAGGTTCGGGGGCAGGCTCGACGGTCGCCTCCGGGGCGGGCGGGGCGTTGTCGCCTCCGCAGGCGGCCGCGGTCAGGGCGAGGGCGGCGGCGAGGAAGAAGGCAAGGGACCGCCTCGGGGGGTGCGGCATCGGGGTTCCTTGCTGCTCGGTGAGGTCAGCCATTGAGGGAGGCCAGGAAGTCGCCCTCGTCATCGGCGGTCACCTGGGCCGTGGCGGCGGCCGCCTCGACGGCGCCGCCCGGGTTGATGGCCTGCGCGGCAAGCTGCTGCTGGGCGGCGGCAAACTCGTCCTTGATCTTGGTCTCGCCGCTCTCCAATGCCTTGAGGTTGCGGTCACGCAGGGCGCGGCCGGCCTTGTCGGCGGAGACGATGGCGGCGCACTGCGAGCGAATCGAGTCGACGACGGACCAGACGGTCTCCTCGGTGATGATCGGCGCCTGGGCGGCCTGGGCCACCTGCTCGACGGCCTCGGCCGCCGTACCAAAGGACTGCTGAATGATTCGGTTCACGCCCGACTGCACGGCCTCGCCCAGTTCGGCGCCCTCCTTGGCGAGCGCAGCCTGCTGCCACAACGCCAGGGACTGCCTCGCCTGCGGGATACCCATCTGCCGGAAGGCGGCCAGGCGGCGGCGCAGGGAGAACTGGGTCATCACCAGGTTGCGGGTCGACGGCGCGTTGGCGTAGCCCATGAAGAACTGCTGCCGCCAGTCGGCCCAGGTCCGCTCGGTCTCGGACAGGGCGGTAACCAGGTTGGCGTGCAGCTCGGCCAGTTCGGAGGCGGACACCTCCTTGCCGTCCCAGGTGGCCGAGCCGGCGCCAGAGGCCTGGGTGTCGGCCAGCAGCTCGGTGGCCCGGGTCACGTCCGCGCGCAGCAGGTCGATGACTTCTTCGAGGGCCGCGAGCACGCCGACCACGCGATCCATGTGTTCCAGGGACTGCTTGTGCAGCAACTGTCCGCGGGTGATGTTGTCTCCGAGCTGGTTCTCCATCTCCTGGATCTTCACCTCGGCCAGGTCGAGCCGATCGGCAATCGGCTTGGACTCGCGGGCCATCACCTGGAAGGAGGCCTTGGTCCGACGGAACCAGCGCTTGATCCCCCCCACCTTCTCTTCGAGGGCGGTGTTGCGGTACTTGGCCTCAAAGCCGTCCATCTCGCGCAGCAGGTCGTTGACAACGGCGTCCGCCGAGGGCAGTTTGATGTCGCGTTGGGCCGCCAACAGCTGCACGGAGGTGTCGTTGAGCTGGGTCATCACCGGGGCCCCGAAGGTCAGCACGGTGTTGAGGTCGCCCTCGATGCGCTTGGCCAGCGCCGGGGCGCCCGCCTGCAACGACGTCTTCTGCTCGGAGGTCAGCAGCGAGCGGAACTCGAACTTCTGCTCCGTGGTGGCCACCTCGGAGCCAACCGGTTCGACGGTGGCCTCGGCAACGGCCCGCTCCAGTTGGGTGGCGGGAGCCGCGGCGGGGTCGGCGCCGGCAAAGAGGGCGCCAAAGTCGATGTCGACGTTGGTGGGGTCGGTCACAGCTTGCCTCCGTACAGCTTGTGGTATTCATCGGCCGCGGTGGCCTGGGTCAAGGACGCCAACGCTACCTGGAAATCCAGGTCGGTGCGGGAGTTCAGCTGGCGAATGTTCTCGGTGATCTGCCGATTCACCGCATCCAGGGTGACCCGCACCTCGACCATTCGCTTTTGCGGGTCGCTCCACAGGCCGGGGTTGTCGATGATGTCCTTGAGGTAGGAGGGCGACACCAGCTTGCACACCTGGTCGAGGGTGCGGCGATACTCCAGCTTCGCCATCCGCACCTGCTGCTCGGTACCGGCGGCGCGCAGGCGGCGCATGAACTCCTGCATGCCGGCCACCACCTGGTGGATCTGGTCGGAGACGGCAACGGCCCCAATCCGGTAGCCCTGATAGGTGCCCTGCAGCGTGGTCAAGGTGCGCAGGGAGGCGGCCAGGGCCTGGGATATCTCGGACTTGTCGAACAGTTCCTTGTCGATCGCCTTGCGGCTTTGCGCCTTGACCCGGCCCCTACGTTGCAGCAGGGCCGTGCCCAGGAGGAGCCCCGAGGTGAGCAGGGAGGCCAGCCCGAAGAACCCCATGATCGCGACCACGGCCCGCCCGCCGGCCGAGAAGTCTTCGTCGGGCAGGAACGCCATGGCCAGGAAGATGGAACTGAAGATCACCGTGATCGAACTCGCGATCACCAGCCCCACCGTCCAGCGCGCCTCAGTGGGCCTGCGGTCCCGCAGGTCGGCGCGCATGCAGCCGGCGCACCAGGGAGCCACTATCGCTGACAGGCCGCACACGATCCCCAGGACGATGAAGAGGATCTGCCCGGCGGTTGACTTCCTTCTGGCCATCGCGCCCGCGGCGGCCCGCTCGGTGAAGGTCGGCTGTTCAAACATGGGTAGATTCTACTTCGGCCCGCGGGCCTAGAAGGTGGCAAGGCCTCGAGCGCGGAACTGCTCGCGGACACGGTCGGTGAGTTCGAGTGATGGTGGTTCGGTGTCGTTCAATTCGTACCGCTTGCCCATCTGTTCCCACTTGTCCCGGCCCATCTGGTGGAACGGCAGTACCTCGACGCGCTCGATGGTTCCGGGCCGGATGGCCTCCAGCTCGGCGGCGTAATCGGCCACGATCTCAACATTGTCGAAGTCGTCGGTCAGGCCGGGAACCAGCACAAAGCGCAGCCAGATCTTCACCGGGCCCTGCTCCCGCCCGTGGGTCGGCCCTCCGGGCAGGCCAGAGGCCGCCAACCTGCGTCCGAAGGCCAAGGTGGGCTGAAGTTCCTGCGAGGTGACCCGGCGATAGGTGTCGGGGTCGCCAGACTTGACGTCGAGCAGCACCAGGTCAAGGTCGGCGAGCATGTCATCAGGCATGGCGGCTCCGAGCAGGCCCGCGGTGTCGAGACAGGTGTGGACGCCCATCTCCTTGGCGCCGCGGAAAATGCGGCCGGCGAAGGCCATCTGCATCAGGGCCTCGCCTCCCGAGAGGGTGATCCCGCCCTTGGTCGCCTGGAAGACCGGCACGTAGCGCTTGATGCGCCCCAGCAGCTCCTCGGCCGTGACGGGCTCGCCGTCCTTCATGATCAGGGTGTCGGGATTGTGGCAGTAAAGGCAGCGCAGCTTGCAGCCCTGCAGGAACACCGTCAGCCGGGAGCCGGGACCGTCGACGGCGGTGACCAGCTCCCAGGAGTGGACCGACCCCAACTCGCCGGAACGCATCATGGCGAGGCGCTCGTGGCGGGACAGGTTGTCGGAGACCTTGATCCCGGAAAGGCCGGCGCCGGTGCGCCGGCGCGGCGCCTCCGGCAGGGCGAGCCCCTCGTCCAGCTCGGCACGCACGGAGGCGTCGTAGCCAATCCCGGCGCGCCCATCCCCAAAGTAGACTGTCATGCCGACATCATCCCACCTCTGGCCCCCTCCTGGCTACGAGAGGGTGATGGCGCCGATGCGGTTGGCCCCCAGGCCGGCATCCCAGATGTCGTGGTTGGCAAACTGGATGCAGCGGCGGTTGGCGCTGGTCTCCAGCGGGTCGTTGACCTTCAGGTAGAGGTCGTAGCGGCCGGCGGGGAGGCCGGAGACGTCGCAGGTGAAGGCCAGGTCTCGCCAGGCGGCCTGGTTGTCGGGGCGGCCGTTGCCGTCCTCGGCCACGCGCCAGTCGCGGGCGTCGAGGCCCGTGTCGATGGCGACGGCCTCTGCCCCGGTGGCCGGGCGCAGCAGCACCGCGACGCGCTTGCGGTTGATCACGTTGCCGAAGCCGACATTCTGAATCTTCCCTTCGAACACCAGAGTTCCGTTCGACGCGGCTACCCATTCACTTGCATTGGCTTCACGCACCACCAGGCGGTAACCCAACCGGTCGCGCCAGTGTGCTGCCCCGTTTTGACCGTTGTATACCGGGTCAAAGATTGCCTGAGTTACCAGAGCGCCACCCCCTACCCCGTATAATTCATACGGATACGTGGACAAGCTGAACGCTCTTTCGACGTTTGCCTGATTGTAGGTAAATGATTTCCAACGGTTATGAACCGCGCCTTGATAGTCCCGGTTCAGGTACACTGTCTGGGCAACAGATGCTTCCCAGGCGACAAACGGGTACGTGTTTTGGAAGCTTGGGTCACCCTGCGCTTCACCGCCGTAGACATTGTTCTGGTTTCTGATCCAGTTGATAACCCTGCCGCGATCGAAAGAATCCCAATTATCTTCATCGTCATAATCAGCACCTTCGGAAAGCGAGCCCCAGTCATCCGCCATTTCGTCTTCATCACCTTCATCACCGGCCGCATAACTGTCGTTGAAGCAGCCAAAACGCGCCTCAGGTGTACCGGGCACCGGAACCCCTATCGTATCAATATCATAGAAGGTGTAATTGGTACCATACTTGATGTTATACCATGACAGGAAT
>WRIF01000100.1 GCA_009782865.1 Promicromonosporaceae bacterium | reverse complement strand
CCACTTGCTGGGAGAAGCCGGTGGTCACATCGGCGTCGGAGTCGATCGCCGGGTTGCTGCCGGTGTGCTGGACGGCGAACGCTACGGTCGCCGCGCACTCGGGGTTGGCCGAGAGGTCGCACGGGTCAAGGTGGTTCATCACGAACTGCACCTGGTAGCCGGTGCCGGGCAGCAGGTTGTCGAACCGGAAGCGGCCACAGCCGTCGGTGACGCGCTCACCGAGGAACACCTCGTCGCGGTAGAGCCGCACGCGCACCCCGGGCAGGATCGGTTCCCCGTTCGGGGCCCCGCCCTCGCAGAGCAGGTTGCCCGCTCCGTCGTCCACCCAGCTGGGCAGGCCGTACTGGAGCCCGTCCTGGGCCATGTCCACCCAGGCCAGGCCCGCCAGGGAGCCGAGCGGCTGTGGCGGCAGCGCCGGGATGAGGGCGGGCACCTGGTCGCAGGAATCCTCCAGGTTGCGGTCCCAGCCGCCCCAGATGTGCTGCGGACGGTCCACGTCCGTGTCGCAGATGGGGTTGTAGGGGACGCCCACCGGGTTCAGCTCGTCGGGCAGCGGGGTCAGGGGCGCGGGCGGGCGCTCCTGACCGTGCGGCGCGCCGCCGGGCCAGGTGCCGGTGGCCGGGTCAGTGATCCCGCTGAACGGGGTCAACGGGGAGGTGACCCACGCCTGGTTGACGATCACCTGCCGGCCGTCCACGGGCGGGGTGTCCGTCGGCACATCCATCTGCTGCAGCACCGAGGCCGCCATGCGGATCACCCGCACGTCGCCGGGCTGCAGCACGCCACCGAGGTTGAAGGCCTCGGTGAGCCAGCCGCCGGATTCTTCCGACGTGGCGGGGGTGAGCCGCACGCCGGGGCTCATGGAACGACCGAAGAAGTGCAGGTTGCTGAAGGCCAGCGGCTGGCCGACGTCAAGGTGTGTACCGGGGGCATTTCCCCAGCCGAGCAGGCCGGCCCCGCTCGCTCCCCAGTTGTACACAGAGCCATTCGCCAGCACCACCGTGAAGGCATGTGGATCGTTGACTTGGTTAATGCGCCCGGTGCCACCGCCCGAGACGACGCCCTGGGAGAGGACGGCCTGGAACGCCGCCGGGACGGGGCGGGGGAACTCCGCGCCACCGGCCCCCGAGATAGAGGCCACTTGCGTTGCGCCGAAGCCGCCCCAGGCGAAGGCCTGCCCGTCCGTGCGCACGGCGAGGGCCCCCTGGTTGGAGGCGGAGAAGTGGGCAATGTTGTCCAAGTAGACCCCGGCCTCGTCGCGCACGCGCTGGGGGGCGAAGCGGGCCACCACCGCGATGTTGCAGCCCGAGCCACCCGGGTCCATTATCGAGCTAAAGATGGGCACGCCAAGGACGAGCCCCCCGCGCGTGGTGCCGGTCGTCGGGACGTTGGCGCCACCCCAGGCCCACAGCTGGCCGTTGTCCAGGATGGCCCAAGTGCTCGAGTTTCCGCGCTGGACAATCTCGCGAACGCCATGCAGGAAGCCCTCGCCGAAGTTGTTGCTGGCCCGGACCAGTACCGGCAGGGACCGATTGTCACGGGTGCCGTCGCCGAGACCCCCGGCCCCGGCGCAGCCACCACCGCCATTGTGCCCCCAGGCAAACACCTGCCCGTCGGAGGCGCGGATGGCAAAGGAGCCGTTGGTGCCGGCGGTAATTGACCTGATCGGGTCCACCGCCCCGAGCTGCTGCCCGGCCCCGGCCGCGCCACCCTGGACCCGGATGGGCCGACTGCGGTTTGCCGTGGCGCCGTCGCCGAGGCGACCGCTAGAACCGGCGCCCCAGGCGTACACCCGCCCGCTGGCGTCGAGGGCCATCGAATGGATGGTGCCGGCCGAGATCATTACGATGTCGGAGAGGTAGGCCTCGGCGTCGCCGGCGACGCTCAGCACCCGCGTCGGCAGCGGCCGGGAGGACGTGTGCCCCAGCCCCAGTTGCCCATAGTCGTTCCGGCCCCAGGCGTACACGTGCCCGGTCTCGCTGAGCGCGAGCACGTGGCCACCGATGCCGGCACTGATCTGCACAATGTTGCTGAGCAGGCCAATGCCATCGGGGGCGCGCACGGGGATCGCATAGCCGTAGCTCTGGCCGTCCAGCTCACCGCTGCGGATCCCCTGGCCCAACAGGCCGCCATGATCATCCCTACCCCAGGCCAGCACGTGGCCGGATTCAAGCAGCACAAACGTCGTGTCATGCGCCACCGCGGTCATCACGGCGGGCTGGGTCAGCGCGGCGCCCGCGTGAGCGCCGATGCCGAGCACCGGGCAGGGCCGTTCGCAGACATGCCCTGCGTACTGCTGACCGGTGGCGCCGAAGCCACCCAGACCCCAGTTCAGCACGGTGTTGGCGGACACGGCCGCACCGGCCGTGATCGCGGTCACGTTCCCCAAGCGAGGTGCCTGGATGGGCGAGCCGAGCGGGGTGGCGGGGCCGCCCGCGAACGGCGCCTCCACCGGGGTGGGCAGGGTGGCGACCGCGTTCCCCGGGCTGCCGGTGCCGCTGGGGTGGCCGACCGCGTACAGCTCGCCCCCGCTGGTCAGCGCAACGACGGAAACCGGGCTCTGGGGGCGCGGGCCCACGGGCTCGGCGGAGATGGCAACGATGCTGATGAGGTAGCCGCTGCCGTCCGGACCCAACATTCGCGCCGGCAGGTTGTTGTTGCTGGGGGCAACGTCCTGGATGCCTCGGCCTAGCTGACCGAAGTGGTTGTTGCCCCAGCCGTAGACGGCGCCGGAGCCGGCCTCCAGGGCGAAGCGGGAGCTCATCCCGGCGGCGACCTGGGTGATGCCGGTCAGGGGTCCGCCGCCGTCGGGGCGCAGCACCTGCACCGGCCGGGTGCGGACCACGCTGTTGCCGTCGCCGTTCTCTCCCGAGGTGCCGGGGCCCCAGGCCCAGACCAGGCCGTCGTGGGTCAGCGCCAGCGCCCCGGCATCGGCGGCCACCTGCACGATGCCAAGCAGGGGGGTGCCGTCCTGGTGCAGCACGGGGCTGGCCACGGCATTGGTCGGCTGGGCGTTTCCGCGCCGACCCAGGCTGTTGTCGCCCACCGAGTAGACGTGGCCATCCGCGTGGACAAACAGGGAGAAGGTGTCGCCGGCCGCCACGTCGACGATACTGTTGAGGTAACTGGTGTCGCCCCCGCCGCGAACGATCCGACGCGCGGTCAGCGCGTTCGATCCAGCAACGGTGTTGCCGATCCGCCCCGCAGACTCCCAGCCGAAACCAAAGACTGTGCCATCCTCATGCAGGGCCAGGCCGTGGGAAGGGCCCGCGTCAATCTGGACGATGCCGGTCAGCCGCTCGCCCCCGGCCACCAACACCGGGGCCGGAACAAACTGATTGGCCGTGGAGCCGGTACCCAGGCGGCCCTGGCCGCCGTGGCCCCAGCCGTAGACGGTGCCATCGCTCATCAGCGCCAGGGTGTGCTCGGCATCCGAGGCCAGCTGCACCACGTCGCGCACCTGCATCGAGGTGGCCGAGGTGTTGAACACGTCGTCGGACATGCGGTCATACAGCCGGACGCCGGTCAGCGGCGTGTTGCCGGTGTTGGTGACGGTGACGTCCCAGGTGACCTGGCAGACGCCCGCCTCACACTCCACGTCGGCCTCGTGCTTGTCCAGGGCGATGCGCGGGTCGCGCTGCTGGAAGCCGAAGTCCACGTCGCGGGCATGCGAGTCCCGGGGCAGCGTGATCGCCGTCGAGACCTCGCGGGCCAGCGCGCCAAACCGGTTGCGGGCCGAGTAGGTGGCGGGCACGTCGATGGCCTGATGGTAGAAGGTGTGCACGGAGTCCGGGATGATCACGTTGCCGGAGGCGTCGGTGCGGTGTACCTGGACGAAGTAGCTGCCCGAGAGCAGCAGGTCGAAGTGGTATCGACCGTCGGGGCCTGTCACCGTCTCGCGGTAGACGGGGCCCGGCTCACCACCGACGTTGCGGTGCAGGGTGACGCGGACGCCGGGGATGCCGGCCTCGACCGACTGCCAGATTCCGTCCCCGTTGTCGTCCCACCACACCAGGCCGGAAAGCTCGGAGGCGATCACCACGGCGTAGGCCGGCCAGGACGGATAGAGATGGGTGTCATCAAGGTAAGTGCGGCCCATCCACATGACGTACTCGTCGTCGGGCAGGTTGCCCGTGGGGCACAGGTCGATGTTCACCCGCGCCACCGAGGGGTCGCCACCCTCGGGCATGACCACCCTGATCTGGGTGGCCGTTGCCAGCAGCGCCGGGGCGGCGCCGACTACCGGCGCCCAGTTGTTGGCCGGGTCGTCCGGGTTGCCGAAGGTCGGGTTCGGGTTGGTGGCAAAGTACAGGCGCGCCCGATCTACCGTGTTGTCTGCGTCAAGGCGAATGCCGCCGTCACACACCTCATAGGTGCCGTGGAAGTTGGAGGCCTGCGGGCCGGTGTAGCCGACGGCGTAGGCCGGGTCGAACAGGTTCTGGTCGAAGCCCTGGTTGGGCAGGATGATCACGGTGTCCGTGGACTGCCCCGTGCCGCCAAGGGTGGCCGCGCTGATGTCGGCGCGCCAGCGCAGCTGGGTCTCGATCTCCTCGCGCGGGGTCAGCACCATCAGCGAGGCGGAGACGCCGGCGCGTCCGACCACCGGGAAGGAGGAGTCGTCCGAGGAGTCATTGACGTGCTCACCGATGGTCAGGTGGGTGCCGTTGATGATCAGCGGGGGCACGTGGGCCCGGGCCACGGTGGCGGTGAAGTAGATCACGTCGATGATGCCGTTGCCGAGGCTGGGCTCGGTCCACTCGATCCACTGATAGTCGCCGATCGGGGTGAACTGGAGCTGAATCGGGGTCGAACCAGGGTCACCGCACACCCGGCCCAGCGGACCGGGGATGGCGGGCTGGCTGATCACCATGTTCCAGCCGGGCGTCTCGTTGACCGGGTCAAGCGCGCACCTGTCCATCGTGACCGTGATCACGGGGCGCACCGGGTCTTGAATATTGGGCATGCCCAGCGCCGTCGCCGTGTGGCGGTACAGCACGCTGTCTCCCGCCATCGCGCCGGCCAGCGCATTGCCGTCCAGGTCTAGCACCTCATTGGTGATATTGATCGCGGGGATGCGGGGGGCCGACGTGAGCACGGAACGCGGGCTGGTGTAGGCGCCGGTGATGGGCGCCCCGCCCCGGAAGGCGCGGTGGACGTTGGTGTTGTTGATCATCGAGCCGTCGTACCGCACGTCAAGGTCGGGGTGAATGACCAGCGGAATGTCGACGTTCACGGCTCCTGAACCCCGGACGTCTGGGGTCACCGGCACTACGCCCGGTTCGAAGATTGCCCGGAAGGAGCGCGAGTTGGGCATCGGGGTGTTGATCCACCCGCCCGGGTCGGCCGGGTCCGTCAGTTGCTCGGGGGTCCGCTCCTGGTCGGTCCACTGCAGCGTGAATCCCTCGGTGATCACCGCGCCGTTGATAGTGACCTGCGTGGTCCGCGTGGCGTCCCACAGCTTCTGGGTGGGTGACCAGGTGTCGCCCACGATGAAGGCGTCCGGCAGGTTGGGCATCCAGCCCATGCGGTAGGTGAGCAGCCACAGCCGGCTCCACAGCTCGGTGCCCGGGGATACCCAGTTGCGCGGCGTCACGGGGGCTGGCTGATCGGTGGAGACCGCTCGGGAGTGGGTGCCGCCCGGCTGGGGGGAGAGCATATTCTCCGGCGCCCAGATGGTGTGGTCAGAGTCCCAGGAGCCGCGGACGTCCTTGCCCGCCCAGTGAGGGGCGCCGCCGTCAAAGGAGAAGGGGCAGCTCACCCGGGCCGAGGACCAGTCGTTGTTGAACCAGGGCCGGCCGCGCACCGAGCCGACGGCGGAGTTCTGGGTGTTGAACGAGGCGGGCCGGTCATCGCCGGGCTGGCCGCCGACGCCCATGTTCAGCAGGTCACCCTCGCTGAAGGAGTTGGGGTCCACCACCAGGCGGGCGGCGAAGTCCACCGTCTCGCCCTCGGCCATGGCGGGCCAGGTGGGCTGGTTGAGGTCGAAGTCGATGCGCACCTGGCCTGAGTTGGTGCCAAGCGGCAGCATGCCGCCCACCGGCTCGGTCGGCACGCCGTCCACCCGCCAGGTGGTGCCCTCGGGGAAGGCCGAGACATCGAGATCGGCCATCCAGTTGCCGGCGGTGGCCACGCCGTTGGTCGGGTGGTAGCCGGTGAAGCGCAGGGGACGCGGCACGGCCATGAAGTGGCCGATGGGCTCGTCGTTGCAGTCGAAGGAGCCGTACTGGTGCAGGATGCCGGAGGCGGCGATCCTGATGTTCGGCGGCTGGATCAGCACCAGGTCGGCGGCGGGGGCGGAGACCACGGTCCCCGGGTCCGCGACGTCGGTCTGAAACAC
>WRIF01000099.1 GCA_009782865.1 Promicromonosporaceae bacterium | reverse complement strand
GGACGACTGCCTTGGTCTCCGGCGCGGCGGCCAACACCAGGTCGGCATCGAGCGGGGCGATGCACGGCAGCGAGATCACGCGGGCTGCCACGCCGTCGGCGGCCAGCAGTTCGGCCGCCTCCAGGGCACGGGTCACGGTGACGCCGGTGGCGATCAGGGCGACGTCGTCGCCCTCCCGCAGCACCGCGCCCTTGCCGGGCTCGAACCGGTAGGACTCGTCATACACCTCGGGCACGCCCATGCGGGCGACGCGGACGTAGACCGGGCCATCGTACGTGGCGGCCCAGCGGATCACCTGCTCGGTCTCGCGCGGCGAGGCCGGGGCCACCACCGTCAGGCCCGGCAGGGTTCGCATCCAGGCGAAGTCCTCAATGGAGTGGTGCGTGGGCCCCAGGTCGCCATAGGCCACCCCCGGACTCTGGGCGATCAACTTCACATTGGCCTGCGAATAGGCGATATCGGCCTTTACCTGCTCCGTGGCGCGGGCGGACAGGAATGAACCGGCGGCGGAGACAAACGGGATCTTCCCACCGTTGGCCAGGCCATTGCCCACCCCCACCATGTTCTGCTCGGCGATGCCCACATTCACGGTGCGCTGCGGGAACTTCTGCTGGAACCCCCCAAGCTTGGACGAACCGATGGAGTCGTTTACGACCACCACGACCCGCTCGTCGCTGGCCCCCAGGTCTTCAATCGTGGCCGCCCAGGCGTCGCGGCAGTCGAACTTAGGTGACATCAGTTGGTCTCCTCCAGGATGGCATCGAGTTCCTGTAGCGCGATCTCTACCTGCTCGGCGCTCGGCACCTTGTGGTGCCAGGCGACGTTGTCGCGCATATAGCTGACGGGGGTGCCCTTGTCGGTGTGGGCGATGATCATGGTGGGCTTGCCGCTCGGCGCGGGGGTGGCCGCAAAGGCGTCGAGCAGTTCACCGAAGTTGTGCCCGTCGACCTCGATGACCTCCCAGCCGAAGGCGCGCATCTTCTCGGGCATCGGCTCCAGGGAGTTGGTGTCCTCGACCCTCGCCCCCTGCTGCAGGCGGTTGCGGTCGAGCACCGCCACCAGGCCGCCGAGGCGCTGGTGGGCGGCGAACATGATGGCCTCCCAGTTGGAGCCCTCCTGCATCTCGCCGTCGCCCAGCAGCACGAAGGTGCGGCGGGGCGAGCCGTCGAGCTTGGCCGACATGGCCATGCCGGCCGCGATGGGCAGGCCGTGGCCGAGCGGGCCGGTGGAGGCCTCCACGGCCTTGATCTTGGTCTTGGCCGGGTGGCCGTTGAGCAGGGACTCCGGCTGCAGGAAGGTGCGCAGCGACTTGGCGGGCACGTACCCCCCCGCCACCAGGACCGTGTACAGGGCGTTGGCGGCGTGCCCCTTGGACAGCACCAGGCGATCCCGCTCGGGGTCGGCCGCCTCGACCTGCTCTGGGGAGATGTTCATCTCCGAGAGGTACAGGGCGGTCAGGGCGTCGATGATCGAAAACTCGCCCCCGATGTGGCCGGCGCCAACGGCGCCAACGGTCTGAATCGAGCGGCGACGTATTTCGGTGGCGGCGCGCTCCAGCGCCCTGATTCGATCCTCGCGCGAGGCGCCAGCTGGCACTCGCCCGGAGACCTCCATCTCCCTGTCGGGCTCGGGGAGCAGGCTCACCGACGCCTCAGCGGCGGCGGCCAGCTCGCGATAGGCAGCGGCAACCATCAGGCGTCACCGCCCATGGAACTCAGGAGAGCGTCCTGGACCAACTTCTGGGCGGCGATGCCGTCGTGGCGGGCCTGTGCCTCGGCCATCGCCACATAGTCCAGCTTGTCGAGGGCGCGGTGGATGGCCTTCAGGAAGCGGATCGAGGCGCGGGCGGTCTCGACGGAGTCCTCGCGGAACGGGAACTGGTCAAGCTGCCAGACCCCCTCCCAGCCGTTGATGCGCAGGGTGTAGAAGAACTCGAACACCTCGGTCATGTGGACGGTGCCGACCATGAGGTCGTCGTCCCAGCCCCGCAGGTTGTCGTTGACGTCCATGCCCCAGAGCAGGCCGTGGTCGATGAGCAGCTGGGCGGCGTCGGCGGGGCTTTCGCCGCCGTACAGGGCGTGCCCGAAGTCGAGCAGCACGCCCACGTTGTCCAGGCCCATCTCCTTGATCCCCAGGATCGAGCGGGCGGCGGAGTCCCACAGCATCTTGACGCGCGGCTCGCGCGGCTTGTACTCGATCACAAACTTGGTCTCAGGGTGAGCCGAGGCCAACTCCTTGATGCCGTCGACGGCCAGCTTCCAAACGTCGTGGTGGTTGACCTGGAACGGGTAGTCCCAGCCGTCCTGCCCCGGCCACAGCTTGACGTAGCGGGCGCCAAGCTCGTTGACCACCCCAACGGTCTCGTGGAGGAGTTCCATGGCGGCCGCGCGCACGGCCGGGTCGGGGTTGGTGAAGGCACCCTTCTTGAAGCGGCGCAGGTAGATGTCCGGGGTCACCCCGATGGCCTTGAGCCCGGCGGCGGCGAGGGCGGCCTTGACCTCTTCCAGGGTGGCGCCGTGGGAGAACGGGTAGTTGAGGTCAACGTAGCTCAGGTCGCCCACCTCGCCGGCCAGGCGAATCTGCTCCAGGGTGGAGACGGGCTCGTCATAGCCGTCGGTGGCGTAGCGGTCGACATAGCTGGCGAAGTTCCACAGGCCAGCACCGAAGAGGGGCGTAGGGGTGGTCATCTTTGATTTCTCCTGGGGTTGGTGGCGGTGGGTCCGCCTGGGGGTGGCTAGATGGCGTGGCCGCGGGAGCGCAGCACGGCCTGGCGCCAGGTGGCGCGCGCCCGGCGGCGTTCTGAGTCGGTGATGGCGGGCTCGAAGACGGTGGGGGTGCCCGATTTGGGCAGCGGCTGCCCGGTGAGGACCACGGCGGCCAGGTCGGCGGCGCCGAGGGCGGAGGCAAAGGGCAGCGGGGACACCTCGACCGGACGGCCCAGCAGGTCGGCCTGGATCTGCATGAGGAGCGGCGAGGCGCTGGCCCCGCCGTCGGCCACCAGCCGCCCCAGCGGGGCGGAGTCGGCGACGGCCTCGACCACATCGGTCACCTGGTTGGCGACGCCCTCCAGGCCGGCGCGGGCGATCTGGGCGCGGCTGGTGGCGCCGGTGAGGCCGCTCAGCAGCCCGGTGGCCGCCCGATCCCAGTGGGGGGCGCCGAGGCCGGTGAAGGCCGGCACGAAGGCCGCTCCCCCGCTGTCGCGAGCGCCTGCGGCCAGGGTGGTCAGGTAGGCGCCTCCGATGGCGTCGTCGGGCGCACCGAGCGTGCGGGCCAGCCAGTCGAGCCCGGCTCCCGAGGTGAGGATGTTGCCCTCTGAGGCGTACTGCGCTCCGGTGGCGTCCACCCAGGCGAGGGTGGATTCGCGGGTGCGACCGGTGGTGGGCAGCATCACCGAGGAGCCGGTGCCGTAGGTCGCCTTGCCGACCCCCGCCGCCCCCTGTCCATGGTGGAACAGGGCGGCGTGGGAGTCGGCAAGGACGGCCAGCACCGGGATGGCGCCCAGGGAGAGAGAGTCCTGGGAGCCGAGGTCTGGGAGGGCGGCGGCAAAGGGGCCTACCGAGGGGCGCACGGTCGGCAAGACGTGCCGGGGAACCTGGAAGAGGTCGAGGAGGTCCTCGTCCCAGTCCAGGGTCGCGGTGTTGAACAGCAGCGTGCGGGAGGCGTTGCCCGCCTCGATCAGGTGCTCGCCGGTCAACTTGTACAGCAGCCAGGAGTCGATGGTGCCGACGCGCAGGTCGCCTAGGTCGAGGCCGCGCTCGGCGGCGTTGTGCAGCAGCCAGCGCAGCTTCGGCGCGGAGAACATCGCGTCGAGGTGCAGGCCGGTGCGTTCGTTGATCAACCCGTCGTGGCGGGCCAGGCCGGAGCACCAATCGGCGGTGCGGGAGTCTTGCCAGCCGAGCACCGGGCCGATTGGCTGGCCGGTGCTGGCGCTCCAGGCGACCACGGATTCACGCTGATTGGAGATCGCGATGCCGGCCACCTGGTCGGGGCGGGCGCCGCGCAGGGCCCGAGCGGCGGCGGCCTGCACGGATTGCCAGATGTCAAGGGCATCCTGCTCCACCCAGCCGGGCTGCGGGTAGGCGATGGCGACGGGGGCCGAACCCTCGGCGAGCACGGTGCCGGAGGCGGTGTCCACCAGCAGCGCCTTGCTCGAGGTGGTGCCCTGGTCGATGCTGAGGATCAGTTGCATCTTCGCCCCTCCGTCGTGGTCTCGAATAAACATTCACTACTGCATGAAATTGTAGGCGAGGGTCACGGTGAAGTCACACCGCTGGTCACAGGGGCGTCGCGACTTGGCTATGGGCCAGGCGCGAAAGGATCGTTACGCGTTGGAGCCCCGGTAGGCCACCGCGCCGACGGTGATCAGGCCGCTGGTACAGAAGAGCCCGAGCAGCCGGCCGGTGAAGGAGGCGGTCGGCTCGGCGGAGAGGTAGCGCCCGTCGAGTTCTGCCAACGTCACCGGGCCGTCCGGGCCGTCGAACCCCAGCCGGAGGAAGTCAGGGGCAATCCAGCGCAGGCCGCCGGGCCCGTCGGCCGGAGGGGCGGTCTCGATCCAGAGCGTGATTGGGCCGGCTGGCACCTCCGCGGTCCAGGCCTGTTCGATGGTGGCCACCCGTCCGCGGGCGGTCACCACCCGATGGCCGAGTTCGACGGAGTAGTGGTGCTGCTCGTCAAGCCGGACCACCACTCCCCCCACCCCTCGGCTGGCATCCACCTGCGCGCTGAAGCGGATCGTCTGGTGCGGTTGCCGGAATCCGACCAGGGCGCAGAGGGGGTCGTCGAGGCTGCCCCCTCCCGGGCGGGCCGGGAGCGCGGCCCCTGCGATCAGGTGCGCGGGCAGGGCGCGCATGCCCACCCACTGTTCCCCCAGCGTTTGCAGGCCAAAGGGCACGGTCCACGAGTCCGACTCGGGTTCCGACAGGTGGACGGGCTCCATCACCGGCCAGTCCCCGTCCCAGACGACCCGCGTGGTGAAGGTCTCCCGGCCAAGCGGCGAGAAGGCGCGGTTGCCTCCCTTGGTGCGCATGCCCAGCATCACGAAGGCCCAGCCGTCCCCGCCGGGGGCGGGCACGAGGTCGCCGTGGCCGACGTTCTGCACCGGCAGGTCGGTGCCACGGTGGCTGAGGATCGGGTTGGCCGGGCAGCCCTCGAAGCCGCCATCGGGGGTGCGGGAGCGGGCGATCGAGACGGCGTGACCGCGCTCGGTGCCGCCCTCTGCGATCAAAAGGTACCACCAGCCCCGCTCCCGGTAGAGGTGGGGCATCTCGGGGAAGCAGCCGCCGGTGCCCGACCACAGGCGTCGCTCGGCGGTCAGCACCTCACCGGTGTGGTGGTCGAGGCGCACCTGCACAATGCCGTCGTGCCGGCCTCGCTCCGGGCCGAACAGCCGCAGGGCGGAGAAGGTGAGGTAGCAGGCGCCGTCCTCGTCCCAGGCGAGGTCCGGGTCGATGCCGTTAACGTCTATCTCGAGGCCGTCGCTCCAGGGGCCGGCGGCGTCCTCGGCGGTGAACAGCAGCATGCCGCGCCCGCCCACGTCGGCGAATGCCACATAGAACAGGCCGTCGTGATGGCGGATCGTGGGGGCCCACGGGCCGCCAAGCGTGCGGGCGGCGTCTGCCACCTGGCCGCCCCTGGTCAGCACGTGCCCGATCAGGGTCCAGTCCCGCAGGTCACGCGAGTGGTAGACGGGCAGGCCCGGATGGAACTCGAACGACGAGGTGACGCAGTAGTAGTCCTCGCCCACCTTGACCGTCGAAGGGTCCGGGTGGAAGCCGAGCAGCGTGGGGTTCTTCGGAGTAAAGCTCACAACCGCCTCCGGCTACTCGGCGGGCTCGACAGGCTCGGCGGGAGGCAGCACGAAGGTGTTGAGGGAGTCGCCCGGCAGGGTGGCGGTGAACACGCGGCCATCGACCATCAACCCCACCTCCTGCTCGGAGGCGACATCGTTGAGCATGACGATCACCACGGACCCGTCGGGGTTGACGAAGGCCATGACGTCCTCGTGGCCCGTGTAGGTCAGCGCCCGCAGGGCGTGAGCCCCCGGTCGAACGAAGCCGCTGACGTGCTTGAGCGCGTACAGCTCGTGGTTTCTGGTCAGCTCGCGGGTCTCGGGGTCCACGGAGAACAGGGAGTTTTGTGACCAGCCCCACCGGGAGACCCCGCCGGTCTGCAGCGCGATGTTCCAATAGGTGTAGGCGCTGACGCCATTGGTCAGGAAGTGCTTCATCAGGCGGAAGGCGTGGCGGGCCAGGCGCCAGTCGTTGCGGCCGTCCCCGCACTCTTGCTCGGTCTGGTAGAGGCCCAGCTCCGGGTGCAGTTCGTTGAGTAAGGGCACGGCG
>WRIF01000098.1 GCA_009782865.1 Promicromonosporaceae bacterium | reverse complement strand
GCAAAGAAGACGGTGACCACCAGCAGCGTCACGGTGTAGAAGCGCTTCTCGCGCCTCCCGATCAGTTGGATCTTACTCACCAAGGGCCTCGGAGATCATGAGCTCCTCGATGGGCGTGTTGTAGATCAGTTCGATGGTCTCCGCGTCCAGCTGGGAGGGTGGCCCGTCGAAGACCAGCTCTCCGGCGTGCAGCCCGATGATCCGGGTCGCGTACTTCAGGGCGACGTCGATCTGGTGCAGGTTGACCACGCAGGTGATGTCGCGGCCCTCACTCATGGTGCGGATCATGTCCATGATCACCTTCGCCGAGGACGGGTCCAGGGAGGCAATCGGCTCGTCGCAGAGCATGACCTTTGGCTGTTGCATCACCGCGCGGGCGATCCCCACCCGCTGCTTTTGCCCACCGGACAGCTCACCGGCCCGGTTGTAGACAAACTCCCCCAGGTCGAGTTCGTGCAGCAGGTCGATGGCTGCTACCTTGTCGGCCTCCGAGTAACGCCCGAGCGCCCCGGACAGCCAGTTCATGTATCCCAGGCGACCGTGCAAGACGTTCTGGAGCACCGAGAGTCGGCCCACCAGGTTGTAGTGCTGGAAGACCATCGCCACCTTGCGGCGCAGTCGCTGTAGGGCCCGGCCCGAGGTGGCGGAGATGCACTCCCCGTCGATCTCGATGCGCCCATCGCTCACCTCGACCAGCTTGTTGAGGGAGCGCAGCAGCGTGGACTTTCCCGAGCCTGAGGGGCCGATGACCACCACAAACTCGCCCTGGGCCACGCTGAAGGAGACCCCCTTCAGCGCCTGGACACCGTTGGGATAGCGCTTGGAGACGTTGTCCACCGCCAGCACGGTGGGCGCGGGCGCGAAGGGTTCGACTCCACCGAGGTTGGCGATCGCCTCCAGCTCTTCGATCTGCTCTGCGATGGTCGCAGGGGCGGCGTAGACGGTGGTCATGAGTTGAGGCGGGCGTCCAGGGCGATGAGGTCAGCGAAGTCCTCGAGGCGGCTGGGCACAAAGCGCAGATCGGCGTTGCCCTGGAAGCCGTAGAAGAACACCTCGTTGTCGAAGGCCATCAGGAAGTCGTGCAACTGCTCCATCAGGTCGTCACCGAGGTCGGGGCGCACAGCCAGCGTGTTGCCGGGAACCACGTCGGTGGCGTAGATGATGCGCAGGTAGTCCTCGGGGAAGTCGCCGCGCTCGATGCCGGCGGTGATGAAGCGCGAGGAGATGGCGGCAACGTCGACGTCACCCATTTGCACCGCGGTCAGGGAGGCGGCGTGGCCGCCGGAGAACAGGACGGTGGAGAACAGACGGCCGTTGGTCTGTAGATCGTCAAGGGTGAGGTCGCGGCCTGCAAAGTGTTCGATGATCACGTTTGACGGCAGCAAGGTGCCGGTGGTCGAGTCGGGGTCAACGAAGGCCATGGTGGCGCCCTCGAGGTCGTCTAGCGTGTAGATGCCCGAGTCGGCGCGGACCACCATCACCGAGCGGATCTCGGAGAGTTCCGGGTTGCCCTCGGGGGCGAACTGCGCCATCGGGATTGCCCCGGCGCGGTCGTGGGCGCGGGTAAAGGAGAGCGGCCCGAAGAAGGCCATCTCCACGTGGCCAAGGCGCATGGCCTCCACCATGGCGGCGTAGTCCGTGGTGATGAACTCCTCGACCGTCAGGCCGATCGCCTCCGAGAGCTCGGCGGCGATCGAGGCGCGCGCGTCGGCAACGTGGGCGGCATCTTCGTTCGGCAGGTAGGCAATCCGGAAGACGCTCAGGGCCTCACCCTCGGCGGTGGAGTCGCCACCGCCACAGGCGGTCAGCGCGGCGGTGACGAGCAGGGCGGCTGCCGCCAACCCGGTGAAACGCATTGGTGTTTTCATGCCCTGAAAGTTACAGAGCCTTGGTGACGCCTTTGCCTACGGCAGGTAAATGGCGGGTGAACTGCGCGGAAATAGTTCGGGCGGTAACCCTCAGGAGGCCTTGAGCTTGTAGCCCACTCCCCGCACGGTCTGTAGGTACTGCGGCTCGGCCGGGTTCGGCTCGATCTTGGCGCGCAGGCGCTTGATGTGGACGTCGAGCGTCTTGGTGTCACCAAAGTAGTCGGAGCCCCACACCGTCTCGATCAGCTGCGCCCGGGTCAAGACCCGGCCGGCGTTTGCCAACAGATACTCCAGAAGTTCAAACTCCTTGAGCGGCATCCGCACGGGCTCGCCCGCCACCGTCACCGCGTGGGCATCGCTGTCCAGCGAGATGGGGCCGCAGGCCAAGGTGGTGTCCTCCTCGCCGCCGGACGGCGACGAGGGGCGCCGCCGCAGGACGGCCCGGATCCGGGCGACGAGTTCGCGGAACGAGTAGGGCTTGGCCACATAGTCATCGGCCCCCAGCTCGAGGCCGACCACCTTGTCGATCTCGGAGTCCTTCGCGGTGAGCATGATGATGGGAACATCGGAGCTCCGTCTGATCTCCCGGCAGACCTCGGTGCCGGGCAGGCCAGGCAGCATCAGGTCAAGCAGCACCAGGTCAAGATCCGGCTGGGCGGCAAAGGCGGAGAGGGCCTCGGGGCCGCTGGCCGCGGACTCGACCTCAAATCCCTCCTTGCGCAGGGAGAACACCAACGGCTCCCGCAGGGCCATCTCGTCTTCGACAACCAAGATCTTGGTCATTGGGCATCCTTACTCGGCAGGGGCAGGCGGAGGGTAACGGTGGTGCCCACCTTGGGCTGAGACCATATCTCGATCAGACCACCCAGTTCGCTGACGATGTTCTTAACGATCGACAGGCCGAGGCCGGTGCCGCCCGTCAGGCGGGAGCGGGCCGGGTCCACCCGGTAGAAGCGCTCGAAGATGCGGGCCTGGGCGGCTGCAGGGATGCCGATGCCCTGGTCAGCGACCGTGACCAGCACATCGCCGTCGCGCTCTACCACGGCCACCGAGACGGTGGTGTGCGGCTCGGAGTAGCTGATGGCATTGTGGATCACGTTGCGGACGGCCATCACCAGCTGATCGAGGTCGCCGCGCACCATGGACTCGGTGGGCTGCTGCACCACGAGCGCAATCTCCTTGGCGTCGGCGGCGGTCTGCAGGTGGTCGACGGCCTCGGCCACGGCGAGCGCGATCGGCACCAGCCTTTCCGTGGGCCCGGCGTTGGCCTGCACCCGGGACAGTTCGATTATCTCCTGGACCAGGGTGGTCAGACGCGCGGCCTCGGCCTGCATCATCTCGGCGAAGCGGGCCACGGCCCCGGCATCGTCGGCGGCACCGGCAATCGTCTCGGCAAGCAGGGACAGTGCCCCCACCGGGGTCTTGAGTTCGTGGGAGACGTTGGCAACAAAGTCGCGCCGGATATCCTCCACCCGCTTGGCCTCGGTCTGGTCATCTACCTGCAGCAGCACATGGTCGGCCCCCAGGGGGGTGGCCCGCAGCACAAGCTGCTTGCTCAGCCCGGTCCCCTTGGCCTTCCACTTGATATCGGAGACCTTTTCTTGGCCGTCGTAGCGAGCGTCCGAGGCGAGCAGGCGGACGGGGCCGTTGTCGAGGAACCCATCCCTGATCAGCCGCAGCCCGTACGCGGGCGGGGAGGCCCCCAGGATTCGGTCCCGGTCATCGAGCACCATCACCGCCGCATCCAGGCGAGAGAGCACCACCCGCAGTTCATTGCCGAGGGCCAGGGTGCTTGCCGCCGCCGGCAGGGCGGCCTGCCTGGCCCACCTTCGCCGGCGGTGTCGACTGATGACCACGGTCAGCACCAGGCCGGACAGGAAGGCGACGGCGGCCGCGATCAGGGGCCAATCAAGGGATTCCACGGACCGGGTCCTCGCCGAGGGCGGACCGCACCTGTTCCAGCACCGCCTCCTTGGTCAGGCCCACCTGCTCCGCCAGCTGCCCCCGCGACTGATGGGCGAAGAACTCCTTGGGCAGGCCGAGGTTGAGCACTCGCGTCGCCTGCCGCTGAAGCGCCTGGGTTAGCAGCGAGCCGAAACCGCCCTCGGCCAGTCCGTCCTCCAGCGTGACCACCAGGTTGTAATCCCCCGCCCGGTCCACCAACGCGGCCGGCAGGGGCAGCACCCAGGTGGGGCTCGCCACCGTCGCCGCCTGTCCCTCGGCCGTCAGGTCCGCAGCCACCTCTAGGGCCAGGCCGGCCATCGCCCCGATTCCCACCAGGAGGATCCGCGCGGCGTCCTGGCCGGTTTCGGGCAGCGCCAGCACGTCGACCTCGCCCCAGGCGTCCACGGCCGACAGGGGGGCGACCATTGCGCCCTTGGGGTAACGCACGGCCGTCGGGCCGTCGTCATGTGCGATGGCCTGCCGCAGGGCCGCCCGCAGGGTGGCCTCATCGCGCGGCGCCGCCACCCGCAGGCCGGGGACGAGCGACATCCACGCCAGATCCCACATCCCGTTGTGGGAGGCGCCGTCATCGCCGGTCATGCCGGCGCGGTCGAGCACCAGGGTCACGGCCTCGCCGTGCAGGGCCACATCCATCAGCACCTGATCGAAGGCGCGGTTCATGAAGGTGGCGTAGACGGCCACCACGGGATGCAGGCCCGCATAGGCCAGGCCAGCCGCCGAGGTGACGGCGTGCTGTTCGGCAATGCCCACATCGAAGCAGCGCGCGGGGAACTCCGCGGCGAAGGGGGCCAGGCCCACCGGCTCGAGCATGGCAGCGGTGATGGCCACCACGTCTTCGCGCTCCCGGGCAATCTGAACCAGCTCGTCGGCGAACACCGCCGTCCAGCCGAAGCGCTCTGGAACCAGCGGCAGACCGGTCTCGGGGTGGATGACGCCGACGGCGTGAAACTTGTCCGCCTGGTGTCGTTCGGCCGGGGTGTACCCCCTGCCCTTCTCGGTGATGACGTGCACCATCACCGGTTCGGCATAGCCACGGGCCAGGCGCAGGGCGCGTTCGATGGCCGGCTCATCGTGGCCGTCGATTGGGCCCAGGTACTTGATGCCCAGATCCTCAAACATGCCCTGCGGACTGATGGCCTCCTTGAGGCCCTTCTTCAGGCCCCGCAGCCAGTAGTAGACGAAGCGTCCCGGCCGCCCCAGGCGCCCCAGGGTGCGCTCCCCCCAGCCCAGCACCGATTCATAGCCCTTGGTGGTGCGCAGGGTGTCAAGGTGATGGGCCATGCCGCCGATGGTCGGAGAGTAAGAGCGGCCATTGTCGTTGACGACGATGATCAGGCGTCGGTCGCTGGACTCGGCGATGTTGTTCAGCGCCTCCCAGGCCATTCCGCCGGTCAGCGAGCCGTCGCCAACCACCGCCACCACGTGGCGATCGGTCAAGCCCTTGAGGACGTTGGCCTTGGCGATGCCGTCCGCCCAAGACAGGCCCGCCGAGGCGTGGCTGGACTCAAGCACGTCATGGGCGGACTCGTCCCTCGCCGGATAGCCGGACAGCCCTCCCTTTTGCCGCAGGCCCGCAAAGTCGCGACGCCCGGTGAGCAGCTTGTGGACGTAGGCCTGATGCCCGGTATCGAAGACGAGGGTGTCGGTGGGGCTGTCGAACACGCGATGCAGGGCGATGGTCAGCTCCACCACCCCCAGGTTGGGGCCGAGATGGCCACCGGTCTTGGAGACGTTTTCCACCAGGAAGTCGCGGATCTCCTGCGCCAGCGGGGCCACCTCCGCCGGGGAGAGCGCCTTGAGATCGGCAGGCGAGCCAATCGTCGACAGCAGCGTCAAGCACCTCTCCTTCCAGGGGGCCCACGGGTGGCGGGGCATGCCGTAAACTCAAGTCTAGTCCCCAAAACTATCGATAGGTTTGCCATGCGCTACTTAGGCTCGCAGTCCCCCGCCACCGACCTGACCTACGGAGATGTCTTCCTGGTGCCGTCGCGCTCCGCGGTCACCTCCCGCTTCGACGTCGACCTGGCGGCGGCGGACGGCACCGGCGCCACCATCCCGATTGCGGTGGCCAACATGACGGCCGTCTCCGGCCGCCGCATGGCGGAGACCTCTGCCCGCCGCGGGGCCATCTCGATCCTGCCGCAGGACATCCCGGTAGACGTGGTGCGCGACGTGGTCGCCTCCGTGAAGGCCAAGGATCCGGTGGTCGAAACCCCCGTGACCGTCGATGCCGCAGAGACCGTCTCAACGCTGCTGACCCTGTTGAGCAAGCGTTCGCACGGCGCGGCCGTGGTGGTCAGCGACGGCCGCCCCGTGGGGGTGGCCACCGCCCAGGCCCTGGCCGGCTTCGACCGTTTCACCCAGGTGGGTCGCCTGATGTCCACCGACTTCGTCTCCCTGCCCCAAGGCGACCTGGCCCGCGATGGCGTGGAGGCCACCTTCGAGCGGCTGGTGGCCCTCAAGACCGACCTGGCCGTAGTCACCGGTGAGGCCGGCTCCCTGCTCGGG
>WRIF01000097.1 GCA_009782865.1 Promicromonosporaceae bacterium | reverse complement strand
GGCCGAATGGCGGTAGCCCCACACCTTCTCCAGCAGCACCTCGCGGGTGAACACCTGGTTGGGCTTGCGGGCGAGGGCCACCAGCAGGTCGAACTCCAGGGGCGTGAGCGCAATCACCTTGCCGGCGCGGGAGACGATGTGCCCAATCACATCGATGTCTAGGTCTCCGACGGTGAGCCGGTCCAGTTCGGTTTCTTCGGCGCGGCGCAGGCGGGCCCGAATGCGGGCAACCAGCTCCTTGGGCTTGAACGGCTTGGACACGTAGTCGTCGGCGCCGGCCTCCAGCCCGGCCACCACATCGAGCGTGTCTGATTTGGCGGTGAGCATGATGATCGGAACGTCGGACTCGGCGCGAATCTCGCGGCAGACCTGTGTCCCGTCCATTCCCGGCAGCATCACGTCGAGCAGGACGACGTCGGGCTGGTGGGCGCGGAAGGCCGCCAGCGCGCCGTCGCCGGTGGCGCACAGGGAGGTCTCGAACCCCTCCGCCTTGAGCACAATTTCGATCATTTCGGCGAGGGCGACGTCGTCGTCAACCACCAGAATCCGAGGGTTCATGAAGGCATTGTGCCAGGCTTGCGCGCCCTGGGTCTCTTGGTGGCCGCCGCAGGCGGCTATCGTTTCGCCTATGAGCCCTTGACGCTCATCGACTTCCGGCAGAATCCCTCCGTCGTCGCCCTAGTTTCGGAGACCATCCCGCTGCTACTCGGGCGGGGCCTAGACATGGTCACCTAGTGCGAGTACTCCACATTGTCGTCCTTGGCGTGCACCCACTCGTGCCGAACCAGGCGACCGCGGCCCTCGCGCCGGTCCCGCCACTTGGTGATGGCCTTGGAGATCTCGGCCACCACGGTCGGAACAAGGCCCAGGCCGATGATGATGGGCCAGTGCATGGCCCCAATCGGCTCCAGGTCAAACAGCACCTGGAACGGACGCAGCAGCACGAACGAGCTCGTCAGCACCAGCATCGCCAGGGCGGCCACGGCCAGCTGCCAGTTGTCGCGGAAGCCCTTGGAGAAGATCGAACGCTTGGTGCGGGCGGTGAAGATGTGCAGCACGGCGCAGAAGGTCAGCGTGAGGAAGGCCACCGACATGCCCACCCGGTACGACGGCCCCACGCCGCCGTCGACGTGCAGGTAGGCGGCGATCAGGTAGGCGGCCCAGGTGGCGGAGACAAAGGCCATCACCTGCTTGGCGATGACAAACATCAGCCCCCCACCAAACACCGACTCGTTGCGGCCGATTGGCTTGCGCTTCATGATCGACGGGCCGGCCGACTCGTACGGCAGACGCAGGCCTGGTACCCCATCGGCCAGCACGTTGATCAGCAGGATCAGCACCGGGGTGATGATCGCGCCATTGGCGCCCCAGCCCATCCAGAAGGCGCCGATGATGATCATCACCTCGGCAAAGTTGCAGGTGATCAGGAAGTAGACGAGCTTCTTGATGATGGCAAAGACGTTGCGGCCCTCTTGGACGGCGTCGACGATGGTGGCGAAGTTGTCATCGATCAGGATCATGTCCGAGGCGCTCTTGGAGACCTCGGTGCCGGTGATGCCCATGGCCACGCCGACGTCGGCCGCCTTGAGCGCCGGGGCATCGTTTACCCCGTCCCCCGTCATGGCCACCACCTCTTCGTGCTCCTGCCAGGCCTCCACGATGCGCAGCTTGTCCTCCGGCGAGACGCGGGCGTAGACCGCGATGTCCTGGACATCTTCGATGAGTTCCTGATCGCTCATGCGGGAGAGCTCCGGCCCGGTGACCACGCGCCCCCCCTCGCCAAGGATGCCCAGGTCCAGGGCGATGGCCTTGGCGGTGGCGGCGTGGTCGCCGGTGATCATCACGGTGCGGATGCCGGCCTTGCGGGCCCGCTCGATGGCGGGCTTGACCTCTGGGCGCGGCGGGTCGATCAGGCCGATGATGCCGACAAACTCCAGGTCCCGCTCCAGTTCTTCCAGGTTCTCGGGGAGCTTCTTGACCCGGCGACGGCCCAGCGCCAGGATGCGCAGCGCCTGGTCGGCCAGCTCGTCATGGACGCGCAGCCGCTCCTTGGCCTCCTTCTTGGAGACCTCGGCGAAGGGCAGGCGGTCGAAGGCACCCTTGGTGAGCACCAAGTATCCGCCATCGGGGTGCCGGTGCACGGTGGTCATCATCTTGCGCTCGGAGGAGAACGGCACCTCCGCGATGCGCGGATACTTCCGCTCCGAGGCCTGCTTGTCGTACCCCTTGGCGAAGCACAGCCGGTTGATCGCGTTCTCGGTGGGGTTGCCGACAAACTCTGCGGCCCCCTCGCCGTCCAGCTTGACGAGGGCATTCGAGGCCAGCGCGAACTGCTTGATGGCCACGCGGGCGGGCTTGTCGAACTCGATGTCCTCCGCAAACGGTTGACCCTCCCCCAGCCACAGTCGCTTGATGGTCATGCGGTTCTGGGTGAGGGTGCCGGTCTTGTCGGAGCAGATCACCGAGGTGGAGCCAAGGGTCTCCACGGCGGGCAGCTTGCGGATCAGCGCGTTCTTCTTGACCATGTTCTTGACGCCATGGCTCAAGGTGAGGGTGACGATCAGGGCCAGCATCTCCGGGACCGCGGCCACCGCCAGGGCGATGGCCAGGAAGATGAGGTCCCAGGTGTCGGTGCCGCGCTGGATGCCCACCAGGAGCAGCAGCAGGGCGGCCACGACGGCCACCAGGGCGATGGCCTTGCCGATCTTGTCGAGCCGGATCTGCAGCGGCGTCTTCAGCTTCTGGGTGTTGTTCAGGTAGCCGGCGATCTTGCCGATCTCGGTCTGCATGCCGGTGCCTACCACGACGGCCCGGGCCCGGCCGGCGGTGACCAGGCAGGAGGAGAAGACCATGTTCTTCTGGTCGCCCAGCGGCACGTCCTCCCCGAAATCGGGGTGCAGCACCTTCTCGGAGGGTTCGGACTCACCGGTCAGCGAGGCCTCGTCCACCGCCAGGTCGGCGCTCTCCACCAGGCGGGCGTCCGCGGGAACCAGGTCGCCGGTCTCCAGGACGATGATGTCGCCAGGGACCACCTCTACGGCGTCGATCTCTGCCTGTTCGCCGTCGCGGATCACCTTGGCCGTCGGGCTGGACAGCTGGGCCAGGGAGGCGAGCGCCTTCTCGGCGCTGGCCTCCTGGGTGATTCCCAGTGTCACGTTCAGGACGACGATGAAGGAGATGACGGCGGGCTTGATCCAGTCGGCGTCAGGGTTGGTGATGGCCATTGCGGCGGACAGCGCCACGGCGATCAGCAGGATGATGATCGACACGTCCGAGAGGTGATGGAGGATCTTCTTCCACAGCGGCGTGGGCTTCTCCTCCTCAAACCGGTTGAGGCCGTACTCGCCCTGCCGGGCCACGACCTCCGCTGCGGTCAAACCCTTTGTTGGGTTGGCTTGGAGTGTCTCTAGGACAGTTTGGGGAGTTCCCTCAAACCACTTCACTTTTGGCCCTCTCGTGGGTCAACGTCTGGTCATGTGCCAGGAGAGATTTTCCCATGACCAACCCCGATTTCCTAACCGCTGGCGCCACCCCGCCCTCACCCGGCAGCCTGGTGACGGCGGTGGCAGGATAAGACCCGTGAAGCCCACGCGAGTCACCGCCGAGCACAACCCGCTGCGCGACCCCCTGGACCTGCGGCTGCCGCGCATTGCCGGCCCCTGCGGGGTGGTCCTCTTCGGGATCACCGGCGACCTGTCCCGCAAGAAGGTCATTCCCGCCATCTACGACCTGGCCAACCGCGGCCTGCTGCCTCCCGGCTTCGCCCTGACCGGGTTCGCCCGCCGCGACTGGGGCGATGAAGACTTTGCGCAGATGATCTGCGATTCGGTCAAGGAGCATGCGCGCACCCCCTTCCGCGAGGCGACCTGGCGCCAGCTCAGCGAGGGCATCCGGTTTGTGCAGGGAAGCTTTGACGACGACGCGGCCTTCGAGACCCTCGCCGAGACGATTCGCCGGCTAGACGTCGAACGCGGTACCGGCGGCAACCACGCCTTCTACCTGTCGATTCCCCCTGGCCTGTTTCCGGCCGTGATCAGGCAGCTGCAAAAGCACCGCCTGGCGGTGGCCCAGCCAGGGGCCTGGCGGCGGGTGGTCATCGAGAAGCCCTTCGGCCACGACCTGGCCAGCGCCCTCGAACTGGACGCGGTGGTGGGTCAGGTGTTCGACCAAGAGTCCGTCTTCCGCATCGACCACTACCTCGGCAAGGAGACGGTGCAGAACCTGCTGGCGTTGCGCTTCGCCAACACCATGTTCGAACCTATCTGGAACTCCAACTACGTGGACCATGTGCAGATCACCATGGCGGAAAACGTGGGCATCGGCGGCCGGGCCTCCTACTACGACGGCATTGGGGCGGCGCGCGACGTCATCCAGAACCACCTGCTGCAGTTGATGGCGCTCGTGGCCATGGAGGAGCCGGTCAACTTCGAGGCCAGGGCCCTGCGCGCCGAAAAGGTCAAGCTCCTCAGCGCGGTGAAGCTGCCGCCAGACCTGAGCAAGTACACCGCCCGCGGACAGTACACCGCCGCCTGGCAGGGCGGCGAGCATGTGGTCGGGTTCCTGGAGGAGAAGGGGTTCAACCCGAACTCGACCACCGAGACCTATGCGGCGCTGCGCCTGGACATCGACAACCGCCGCTGGGCGGGCGTGCCGTTCTACCTGCGCACCGGCAAGCGGCTGGGCCGCCGGGTCACCGAGGTGGCCGTCGTCTTCAAGCGGGCCCCCCACCTGCCGTTCGACTCCTCCTTGAGTTCCGAACTCGGCAACAACGCCCTGGTGATTCGGGTGCAGCCCGACGAGGGCGTTACCGTCCGCTTCGGCTCGAAGGTGCCCGGCACGGCGATGGAGGTGCGCGATGTCACCATGGACTTTGGTTACGGCCACGCCTTCACCGAGTCCAGCCCCGAGGCCTACGAGCGCCTGATCCTGGATGTGCTCCTTGGCGATCCCCCCCTCTTCCCCACCCGCGATGAGGTGGAGCTGGCCTGGCGCATCCTCGACCCGGTCACCTCGCACTGGGCGCGCCACGGCAGGCCTGAGGACTATCCGGCCGGCACCTGGGGCCCCAAGTCGGCCGAGCAGATGCTCGCTCACGACGGACGCGCTTGGAGAAGGCCATGATCATCAACCTGCCGAACACCACCGCCGCCGAGATCGATGCGCGGCTGGTCCAGTTGCGCAACGAGGGCGGGGCGGTGGCGCTCGGCCGGGTGCTCACCCTGGTGATCGTCATCGACGCCGCCGATCCGGCCGCGGCCCTCAAGGAGGCGGTCGACGCTGCCAACGAGGCCTCCCGTGAACACCCATGCCGGGTGCTCGTGCTCGCCGAGGTCGGGGAGGCGGACGACGATCCCTGCCTGGACGCCGAGATTCGGGTGGGGGGCGATGCGGGCGCCTCCGAGGTGGTGGTGCTGCGCGCCCGGGGCCCGCTGGTGAACGAGCTCGGGGCCGTGGTCATCCCGCTGCTGCTGCCCGATGCGCCCATCGTCGCCTGGTGGGCCAACAACGCCCCGCAGCGCCCGGCCGACCACCCAATTGGCCGGCTGGCCAGCCGTCGCATCACCGACTCCCTGCAGACCACCGCGCCCCTCGACCTGCTGCAGGCGCTGCGCACCAACTACGTCCTGGGAGACACCGATCTCGCGTGGGCGCGGGTGACCCTTTGGCGCGGCCTGCTGGCCGCTGCCCTCGACCAGCCGCCCTACGAGCAGGTGGCCGCCGCCGAGGTGACCGGGCAGGCCGATCATCCCAGCCTCTACCTGCTGGGTGGCTGGCTGGCCGACCGGCTGCGCTGTCCCGTCCGGATTCACCCCGTGGCCGGGGCGCAGGCAATCACCCAGGTGCGGCTGCTGCGGGCCAGTGGGGACGTGCTGATCGATCGCGCCGATGGGAAGCTGGCGGAGTTCACGGCGCCTGGCGCCGCCCCGCGCAAGATCGCCCTGCCGATCCGTAGACTGTCCGAGGCGCTCATCGAGGAACTGCGCCGCCTCGATCCCGACGAGATCTATGAGGCCGCCCTGCAGGCGGTGCCGGAAGCGACGGTAACATCTTGAAGAAGCCGCTGGTGGTGGTCCACCCCGACGCCGAGACCCTGGCGGTGGCCGCCGCCGCCCGCCTCCTGACCGCCATCCTCGACGCCCAGTCGGTGCGCCGCCCGGTGCACGTATGCCTCACCGGCGGCACCATCGGCATCGAACTGCTGGCGGCCGCCGCGACGAGCCCCCTGCTCGGCGCCATCGACTGGTCTGGGGTGCACCTGTGGTGGGGCGATGAGCGCTACCTGCCGACCGGCTCCCCCGAGCGCAACGACACCCAGGCGGCCGAGGCCCTCCTCGAGCTGCTCGTGGCGGAGGAGG